>JBBSYU010000090.1:0-11924 GCA_038045105.1 Nanobdellota archaeon
GAAGTGAAAAATATCAATACTCATAAGACTATAGAATTATTGGAATTGCATATCTTTCATCAGTTAAGTCATCTGTTGATTTTTGAAAGTTTCTGTCATTAAGTTTTGTCTCAATTACATCAGCGAAAGCTTCTCATCAACATTTTAATTTTCTCACAAATATCTTAATCATCTCATCTGCATAAATGAATTAAGTGATGAATACTAATAATTTTAAATATTAAACTTCAGAGGCTGTGTCACAATTAATTTGAAAACAAGACATCATCTTCAATTTTAAATATGCTTCTCAGCTCTTACGATTATCTTCATCAAAAAAAATTGTCAATGGTAATATAAAATCATACTCAAAAAATTATCATTTGCTATAATCCTTTTAATCAGGTCAGTTTTGAATTGTGCCACAGCCTGTTCAGATATGTAAGCTATTTCTGATTGAGCTGATTAAGAAAAGTTTTAATAATCCTTTTCTTTAGAATATGGATGGAAAAGAGTGTTAAAACAAAGTCACAGGCTGCTATATTCATTATTATCTCAATAATTATTCTGGCTTTTATTATAAGTTTTTTTTCAATCTATAGTGATTATGGCAATAGCAATAGTTTTAACACAATTCCATTAAAGCAAGAGTATGAAAACCTCAAAAATAATATCCTGGGCTGCAGAGAGGTTTCTGCAAAAAATTCTCTTGATTATATTGGAGCAAGAGGAGGTTATTATGATGCTCCTGAATATTCTCTTAACATTGAAAATAAATCCCTTCCTTATTATTATATTGATAAGCAGATTATTCCTAAAAAACTGAATATAGAGGAAGAATTATGCAAATCATATAGGCAGGAGTTTCAAAATTGCATAAACAATATTGATAAAAAAATCTTTAATCTGACATATGCCAGATTAAACCCAAAATGCAGAATATTTCCAAAAAAGATTTTATTTGAAACAAATTCAAATATAAAAATAGAGCAGGGCAAATATTCTGCTTATATCAGAATGCAGGATTTTCCACTGGAATATAATTCACATCTTGGAAATATAATAAATCTTTCTGGATTTATTGTCAAACAGCATGATGATAACAGCATATGCATAACCTGCATATCAAATCTTGCAGGCGAGTTTGATTTATATGTCAATTCTTTTAGCTTAAAGAATTCATCTAATCTATTTATTATATCTGAAAATAAAACCTCTGATAAGCCTTATTATTTCTTGTTTTTGTCAAAAACAAATAAATTTGAAGAAGAAACAAATAAGGAAATGAATATTCCAATGATGCCTTATGCAGGATTTGAATAATGAAAAAAATAAAAAGCTTAAATAATGAAAAAAATAAAAAAATTATGCATATAAAATTTATAGCAATATTCTTAATAGCATCTTTATGCTGCATTATAGCTGTTAATAGCCAGCAGGTTGAATCAGACAAGACAAAATGGCAGCAAGGAATTGACAATGACTGGCCAAAGCCCAAAGACTTATCTAAATTAAGTCCAGAAACAAAACAGGAGTTTTATAAATTTCTTTTTGAAAAATCTGAAATATCAATGTTTGGAATTTATCTGAACCATATAAGCAATCTTGGTTCTAGTGGACAGACTATAATCTCTGAAATTTTCAAAACTCTTGAAAGTAATTCTGAATTAAGAAAGACTTTTTATAAAAAATTTGAAGAACAGGCAGGCAAGCCTGCAGAATCAAACAAAGGCATTTTGATAAATTTGCCAAAAAATGAGCTCAAACAATTATTATATTCAATTAATAAAGACTTGCTGATAAAAATCTGGAATTCTGAAAGCATAAATGACCATGAAAGAAAAGCAACAAAAACAAAAATATTACTGGCACTAAATCTTGAAGAGAATTTTGACAAGAAAAGCGAGAGATTTGTCAGTTTATGGGAAAAATTAGATGAAAATGGCAAAAGAGAGCTGAATACAATTTTCAATCTTCCAGAGACTCTTAATGATAATAAAGCTGTTGAGATGAGGAATAATTTTCTTTCATCAATATTGACTAGTGAAAAAAGAAAAAAATACTCTCCTAAAGCAGGCATCATAAAAATTGATTTGGGAACAAGCGAACTTGATGAAATTGTCAAAGATGGTTCTGATTATTTTTTTAAGATAAAAAATGGAGCAGAGCTCAGATTTAACAGATGGCTGTCAGAAATAAAAGTTAATGAAGGAAATGTGGAATTAAAATATAATCCATATGGAAAAGACAAGCCTGAAAAAAAAGTCATAATAAAAAAGGGAAATAATGGATATATTGATGAATTTGGATATTATAAAGAAAAAATTGGTGATAAAGAAAAAACATTTGGAAACCATATGTTTGGAGAGAAAACAGTCACAATTGGAAAAAATAATAAAAACATCCTTATTGAGATGGATAATCAGGAAACAGTTGACATATCAAGAAATATAAATCCTAAATCCTGGATTCTTGTCGATGATACTTTTTATACAATTCCCAATGGTGAAAGAAAATTAAGCTTGGAATTTACAGAGAGCGGAACATTATCATCAAAAGGGAAAATCAGCATAGGCACTGCTCCAAAAGAATATTCAAATGGTTTTCTTAGTTACATGAAAGAGCATGATGAATTTAATAAAGCAAATCCAGGTGCAGACACAGAACAAAAAAAACAATTGGAAGCAAGGTTCAGGGAACAGGAAAAGAGGAATACTTTCAGGGCATTTTTTGACATCTATAGCCAAAAAGATTCAGGATTTGAAATATATACAGATAGAAACATTCCAGAGGATTATTTAGATGCATTTAAAAAGCCAAAAACAGGTGTTGCTGCATTTTTTCAATTAGACAGTGATAATAATCTCTTAGTTAGCAAAATAAATAATGTTGCAGGAATTAAAAGCGATGAAATAAAAACATTAAGAGTCTTTGAAAGCGCTAATATCTTGTTAAAAAAGGCTGCTGATTTTCTAAGAGTGGAAATAAATGGAGAAAATATAAGAATTCCAATACAAAGTTCAGGAAGCAGTTCAAGTGCTTATGACAGAAACAAGATAATAAGATTTGAGAACAATAATGGCTTATTAATAAGCCCTTCAGGCGAGGATAGTTCAAGAAGCGAAATAATAAGATTAGTTAATTTTGTCAGCAATCAAAACACAGAAAATCAAGATTTAGCAGGTGAAAGAATAAGGCAGGAGCAGGAAAGACAAAGGCAGGAACAAATAATTGTTCAGCAAAATACCCAGGAAAATCAAGCTAATATTGACAGGCAGAGCCAGATAAATCAGAGAAAACAACAATTATTAGGTTCAGATCTTGGAAGAATAATGCGTAAAAATTCAGACCTTGACAGGAATCTTGATGCAAACAAAAAATATACAGTTGTTATTTTTGGTGAATATTGTTATTATTGCACTGGATTTCAAGGTTCTTTAGAAACAATGTTAAAAAGAGAACTTGAATCTCAAGGACTATCAGATTATGTGGATATCAGGCTTGCAGAAACAAAATATTTTGCAGAATCAGGATATAATCGTTATTCACTAGTCCAGTCTATGCAAAGTACACTAGATAATTCTGGAAATAGGGCAGAGCCAGATGACATGCACCAGCTTTTATTTAGAGATGGACAAATGATATATTATAACAGAGGTTATGGAGCAGACAGGTCTTGGTATGGTTCTAGTAATACTAAACCAAATTCTGGCCCTCCTCCAGTCAGAGATAATGAAAACAGAGCAAAAATGATTGTGAATGCAATAAGAAGTAACTTTTAATCTCTGATGAAATCAATAATAAGAATAACCTCGAGAATATGGGGTATCTGTTGTTTTTTGAAAGTTTCTGTCATTAAGTTTTTGTTTCAGTTACATCAGCGAAAGCTTCTCACAAACATTTTAATCTTCTCATCTGCAAAACTCATAAGTTTTTCACATTTCCAATAATATTTATTTTTCTCACCAGCATATCTATCTCGTCCCAGGCACCCCAGGTGCTCCCGGTATTCCAGGAGCAGTGCTTACAATAGGATTATACTTGTTCAGCCACTCAAAATAATACGGCTGCGCAGATGTGCTGTTATCCATCACCAGCATTAACACTGAATTATCCATTGCATCAAAAGAATAAACATACAAATCCCTTTCCTCAGCCATATCTGCAACGCATGTAATGCATATCATCTCACTGTCATTTTTATGAGAATCAGTAATATATCTTCCTATCTCAAGAATCTCATATAACTTAGAAGCCTGGGAAATAGGAGCATCTTTCATCTGGATTTTCATTGAATTCTCATCCTTGCTTATTGTAACAGGCATATCCATGTTAAACAAAACATTTCCTTTGCTAATAGAAGCTTTTGTTTTTGAACTTCCAGGTTTGACAACAAAGCCAGTTGCATTTATTCCTTTAAAACAAGTTAAGAATTGATTTTCATACTCTCTTCCTAATTCTCTTTCAACAGTTACTTTTTCAGGCATTAAAAAACTTCCTCTTTCATAATAATAAGGAATAAATGCCCACCCTAAATCATAAGCTTTTTCAGGTTTCTTGGAAAATCCTCCCTGAATCCCTATTTTTTCAAGAGAACCTTCAGCAGAATTTTCACTGCAGATAATAATAGAATTTTTTATATTGTCCATTGTGGGTTTTATATCTTCCCTCAAAAAAAATTCCTTGCTTGTCTTATCCCCGCTGCTCTTCACAAGATAATACCCAGTTCCTCCTCCAACAACTAAGATAATTGCAATTATTATAAAAACTGTTACCTGCGCATTATTACTATTCATCAACCACCTTTTTTTCATAAAAAGATTAGATTTTTGAAGTTTATAAATATTTAGAATAATAAAAGTATTAGTATCATCAATAATCCTTTCAAGTTATGGCTTCTGTTGATTAAGCGAAAGTTTAGTTGCTGTCACCTGGATGAATTTTATTCATCTACTTATCTTCCAATTCATCTCATCTGCAAAGCTTATCAAGTTTATACATTACCAGAATCTTTCAAATTCCTAAATATATTCTGAAAATTCTTCAACATTTACTTTTGCCTGCTCAAGTATCCCTTTTAATGTACCAATTTTAATTTCAGGATGCATTGGAACAACTGTCCCAACTTTGCCTTCAGGAGTTTCTTTTTTAAGAACAACATGACTTCCTCTTTGTCTTACTATTTGAAAACCAAATTTATTGCACAGAATTTTTAGACATTCTTTACCAGAAATCTTTCTAAGGGCAGGCATTTTGAATTTCAAAAGTTGTTAGTAATGACCTTTCACCTATTTTTAATGGAAATTCTTCTAAATAAAGTTCAGTTGCCTCTTTTAAATTTTCAAGAGCTTCTTCAATACTATGCCCCTGACTTATAGTTCCCACTTCAGGACATTTTGCAATATACATGTCTTCTTCTTTTATTAAAATAGCGTTTAATTGAACCATATAAAACCAATGTTTTTAACTTATTTAAAATTATCGGAATTGAAATATATAGATTTTATTCTTCAAAAACTGCCCTCGCCGGGATTTGAACCCGGGTAACGGCCTTGAGAAGGCCGGATCCTTGACCACTAGACGACAAGGGCACAAATATCGAATTTTCATTTAATTCTATTAAATGAACTTACCAATTTAAATCAAAAAGTCTTTAAAAATCTAATCATTAACCAACAATATTGGTATCAATTAAAATTTGAGGTATGAGGGTTCTACTCATTAATTGAGAATTGTAGTTGCTGTCATCTGGATGAATTTTATTCATCTACTTATCTTCCAAATCTTTTCATCTACATAACTCATCAATTTTTCACATTACCAATATATTCCAGTTAATTTCTAGAATTCCAATTATATACCCTATCATGATAAACCTTAAATATAGTTTTCAACATAAAAAAATATGGAACCTTATAAAAAAGAAATATGCTCCAAATGCCATGACACAGGAATTGTAAAGGAAAGAAACGGGGGCATTCATGTTTGTTTTGATTGTTTAAATTCAGGCAGGCTGGATCAGCATGGGAAACCTAAGGATAGTGGCATAAGAATATAGTTTTTCTCTAAGGTCTTTTACCTATCTTTAATCCTTTCAAAAAGAGCTTTCTGGAATAAGGATATGATTCTGAAAATAATAAATAAGATATATTAGTCTTGATATAAAAAAATTGGAGTTTTAAGATTTGAAGAAACTATAAAATATCTATTAGTTTCTTGACTATTTTCAATTGCAAATCCAGATATTATTGGTTGTTGAAAGGCATTTTTACTAGCTCGAACATCATAACGAGTTTGCCATCCTTTTGGCTTTAAATTTCCTTGTAATTTATCAAAATTTTGAATTACTCTATCAATAGCCGGAAGATTTTGAGGATTAATATCTTGAGTCAGATAACGGGTAAAATAACCCATTGGTTTAGATTTTGAATCACTTTCATAAGCAGGAGTTGATCCTGTTGAAGCTATAACCTTATAATCTTGTTTAATATTAGAATTATATAATAAACATCCAGAAAAACAAGCATCTGCAACAATAACACTCCCTTTTGGTAATTTTCTTGTTAGACTATCAGATGATAAACCTGTTTGTTCAGGATTTTTAGGATCAGAATTAGAAGTTGCAAAATAAAATGTACTTCCTTGATTGAATCCATGCCCTGAAAAATAAAAAACTACTTTTTTATCAGGATTATTCCTGCTTATTTCATCTAAAGCATCAGTTAATTCCTTTCTAGTTGGAGAATCCAGAATTTTAATATTATTTTGATCAAAACCACTACCCACTAAAAATTCTTTAAAAGCATCAACATCATTTTTTGTTCCAGCTAGATTAGGAAATCCTTCATTATCATATTTTCCAGATCCAATTAATATTGGAACATATTTTTCATGGTCTAACTCCTTGATTAATTTTCTTGCAACAATTGCTTCATTGGATATATCAGTGAAACCTTTTGGTAATATTTTGCCAGTTTCATCTACACCACTAGGAAAGCTTGTTAATTGCTGTATTGAAACCTCATTTTCTAAAATTTGTGTTCGGACCAAACCTAATCCCTGCCAATCAGAAGGATTTCCTTTAAGATTAAATGAATCTTTTGTAAATATTGCACTTGAACCAGAATATTTTAAGTTTATACTACTCTCATCTAGAATTGCATCTGCTCTAAATACTTTTACCAATGAATTACCATCAGTATATTTAAAAATTTCTATATCAAGATTATTTTTTCCATTAGCATAAACTTTTATATTCCCGTTTGAATCCTCGGACATTGAGCTTATATCCTTGCTGCTATATTTCTTAGAATAAGTCATTTTTTCTATCATGTTTAAAGGACCATTATAAAGATTATATTCTAAACCTTTTTCTGTATGAATACTATATTTTTTATTATCTTCCTCAAATCTGGTGAATTGGGTCTTTTCACCAATAGTTATGCTGTTTCTTTCTGGATATATAGTTATTTGTCCAGAAATTTCAATTATTTTTTGATTCTCATTTTGTAGATTATCTCCTATCAAAGAGTATACTGAAAAATCTCCTTTTATGATTGTATCCTTATCAGTGATCAGTATATCAATACTTGAATCTTTAGAAGGAATTATTGTTCTTTTTCCATCATTATCTTGATAATATCCATTTGAACCTGTCTTAATATGTATACTACCATCATCATTTTTTATTATTTCTCCATTGACAATTTGACCTGTTTTAAGTTTTAGAGAGCCATCAGGAAGTAAGTGAGTCCCTGAAAAATCACTAATTTTAAATTTAGTAGATTTACTACCATCAATCTCAATAATCCCATTTTTGTAACTTTTAATTTTAGAAAAACTATTATCCTCTCCAGTTTCCAAAGTAATTCCATATTTATAATGAAGCCAGTTTGATTCTATATCTTTATTATCATTTAATATTTTTATATCCTGTTTTATTTTTTGTTCTAATAAATCCGAAATTTCTTTTTTTTGAAAAAGCAGATAATAATCATTTAGAGCCCTTATAAGATCATCATTGCTCAAAAGTTTAGCAGAACTTGGATTTTTTCTAATATCAAAGCTAAATCCCGAGATTCTACATCCTTGCAATCGGGCGGGCATTCTGCAAAAATTAAAGGTATAAATAAAAGAACAAATAATATAATAATTAATTTCTTCATATTATTTCCTCCCAATTATATTTATTTATAAAAGCATAGGCAAAAGGTTTTCCACTATCCTTATCAAATACTAATTCAATTAAAATCTCATTATCTTCTAAGGAAATTATTTCAAAATCAAAATTATTTTTGTTTGCCAGATTCATAATAAAGCCTATTGGAAGAGAATTTGGATATTTTTTTTGTTCTGAGATAATCATAGAGGAAAAATTTATCGCTTTATCTAATCTAGAATCTAAAACTGCTGAAAATTTTTCAAATTTCCAAACATTCTTACCTTTTCTTACACTGAAAGGAAAATTTACTGCAACATCAATTTTGTTTTTTTCAATACTACTCTCTACAGATATATCTGATATATCAAAAATATAATCTTGATTCTTAAAAGATTCAAAACCATTAATACAATAAGGTAAACTATCTTTAATATAATCATTAATCTCAGACTCTATTCTATTTTTTTTAGGCAAATATGTATTTCCATTTTTCCAATAGAGAGGTATCTCAACAAGGGAATAATTACTTTTGGGATTTGGAACCTGATTATAACCTCCCTGAATTCCAATATAAAATATTCCCTGCTCTGAAACCAACCCTACACAATTATAAACATAATCATAGATTACTCTTTGATTATTATCCAAATCTCTGTTTTCCTGATATCTTAAAATAAAGAAAAAGATTATGACTATTATTAAAATAATTGCCACAATTATGAAGATAGTTATCTGACCACTTTTTTTCATATTTAAATAAATATCTCTTGATTTATAATTATTTGCAAAATAAAGATTATCAATAATCTTTAAATAAAATTATAATTTTATTTAACAAGATCAGCATTAGGATTCATAAATTCCATTCCAGTAGGATTAGTAAAACTGCTAGGCCTTAAATACCACTGATATAAAGCCCTACCTTCAAATGCTTTTTTTGCATCATTGCCAGAATATTTGTATGTCCCTAAAATTCTCACATCTTTGCTACTATCTGCTTCAGTACTATCTGTAAAATAGCCATTATTTTTTATTACTAACCTAGAGGTCCCGCCATTTTCAAATGCATCAGACCTTATTGCTCCAACAATTTTCCCAGTAGAATCTCTAATTATTGTTGTAGGAGCAGACTTAGCACTAGGCCCCTCAAACTTATAAGTGTAAGGAACAACTTCATATTTAATATTTGGATCTTTAAGGTAATTATTAAATTGTTCAGGAGTCATTCTAAGCATTCCTCCTTCAGTTTCAAATTTTCCAGAACTAGGATTTAGTTTAAAAGTTTGTGTATTAGAAGTAGGTATATTAGTCCCTCCAATACTTGTTTCAAATTTTCCTTGAACAACAATATCTCCTGCTAAATTCGCTTTGCCAGACAATTTTCCAATCATTTTAGTATCAACAGCAGGAGTTATTGATACAGAACCTGAAGGATAATTTCCCTTATCAAGACCTTGCATAACAGCAATTTCTTTCTGGCTTGCTATTCCTTTAATTGAGATAAATTCATAAGGTTTTCCTTCTTCTTTTGTTATAAGTTTCCATTCTGAACCATCTTTTGTATACATTTTTCCTCCTTCTGAAGAATAATATATTTCTTCTTTTCCAGTTTTCAAGTCATATGCTTTATATATCCTAGAATTTTCATCAGAAATTTTGACTGCTTCTTTAAGTAAAGTATTATCACCTAATCTAATCCTAAACGAATAATCTTTTTCTCCAGGATTTTTAAATGCTTCATTTCTTAATAATTCTTTTGCCTGCCCGCACTCTCTGCAAGGATCACTGCATATCTTAACAGAACCATCTTCACTTAATATAAAATCATGCGTTTTGCCATCTTCACCAATAAATTTTGAATTTAAATTTATACCTGCAACATCTCCTTGTGTATTTACTCCATTGCTGTCTACAAATAAATTTCCATTACTGCCCTCAATGTAGAAATTTATTTTTCCATTTTTTAATGGATCAGTAAAAACATTAGTTTTTATTCCTTCTAAAAATTCATTATACAATCCTATATCTAATTTAAAATTAACATTACCAATAAATAACATTTCTTCACCATTTCTTAAATATGTTTTAATATATGCTTGTTTCATTGGAATTGCCCAATCTAGATTATCAGAAAAAGCTATTTTTTCAGCAGTTCCTGTATAAGTTTTTATTCCATTTATTTCAATTTCTTTTCCAATATGCCATATTTCTCTGTCTGCATTTCCTAGATTTCTATATTTGCTAAAATAAGTTCCTTTCTCTATATCAATATGTCCATCAGAATAAACACTTATTGAACCTGCAAAATTAAAATGAGCAGAACCAATAGCCCCATTAATTGAGTCATATTGTCCAGTAATATCTCTGCTGGTTAAGGTAATTTTATCATCTAAAACTTTTACATTAAGAGATTCAAGAGAATCAAGGCTCTTAGAATACCTTTTACCATTTATCTCAATTATAGCTCCCCTAATATCCAGACTTCCATCATCTTTTTTAGTAATCTCTCCTTCAGAAATCTTCAATTCATTAGGTTTTCCCTCATTGATTAATATAGAACCATCTTTTAATATTTTAGAACCTTTTGGAAGTTCTTTTAAATCAACTAATACTCTTTCATTTCCTCCTAGAAGTTCATTATCAGCTTCATCATAAGCAGGTCCTAAAATCGATACAAGCCCAGGATCATTAGAATCAACAGAAACAATTTTAGCACCATTTTCAACGCTAATTGTTGGCGAAATAGCTCTAACATATGCTTGAGGATCTTTTATTAAATCCTCATAATATTTTTCTTGAGGAACTACAGTAAGAGCATAAACAAAATGAATTAAAAGAAAAATATTTAATAATAATATTCCTATTAATAAAAAAATAAATAACTTTTTCATCTTATAAAACAATTTCAGTCTGATTTCCTCCTGTTTTCCACTGATATTCATTTATAAAAGCATATATTAAAGGTTTATCAGAATCTTTATTATATATTAGAGTATACAATACAGTATTATCATCTAAATTCACAGTCTCAAATTTAAAATCTTTCTTTATAGACAAATCTGCAATATAAGTTAATGGAATATATTCAGGATTTTTCTTTTGTTCCTGAATAATTAAATCTGCAGAATCATAAGCTGATTTAAATTTAGTATTTACACTATAATCAAACTTATCATATCTTGTTGTCTTTTCTTCTTTAGTTATAGCAACAAGGTAATTAATATCAACCTGTAAATCTTTATCAGACAATTTAACTGTAGATTTTATCTCTCCAATTTCAAACTCATAACCGCTTTCTTTGAAAATATTAAAATCATTCACACAATAAACAACATTATCATCAATATATTTTCCAATTTCTTCTTCAACAACAGCGATTGTTGGTACATTAGAAATTTTATCTCGGCTAATCCAATAATAAGGAATATTATTATAAAGATAATATTTGCTTAAAACAGGCTTGTCATAATATCCTCCTTGCAATGCAATAAAATAAACACTTTCATCTGCTGAATCTTTAATGCACTGGTCAATATATGCTTTAATAGATTTTACATCTAAAGAAGTTTGTGTGTTTCCTTTTCCTTTACTTAATATAAAATATGCGGCAATTCCTCCAACAACTAAAATTGCAATTATAATAAAAACTGTTACTTGCGCCTTACTCTTCCATCCTCTTTTCATAATAATAATAATAATAATTACTCTATTTAAATATCTTTGGGTAAATTGATACTGTAACCTTATCGTCATCTCCTCGATTTTGCCAGGTATCTGATAAGGT
>JBBSYU010000091.1:0-1161 GCA_038045105.1 Nanobdellota archaeon
GATGTTTTTAAATTCTATAATTCTAGAGAGAAGAAGAATTAGTACGCAAAGCTTTAAATCATTGGAATTATAAAACAGAATCTTTCCAAACTTCGTTTAAGGAAAGATTTTTGAAATTAGTAAGTACAATAATCGTAATAGTTATGAATGAGATGTAATAAATAAAGATAAAATACAAAATCGATTAATGAATTGTTTTACATATCTTATAGAATTATTGAACTGTTGATAAAAATAAAGAAATCATCTTGACGAATGTCAGATAATTTTATAATAACTTCATAAAAGTAAGTAAAATAAATCCCTTATATCCCAGCGCCCTTCACTCTCAAAAAGAAATGAGAAAATATCAAAAGCGCAGCAACCAGCAAAACAGTCCAGCCAAGCTTTATAAAAAATTTTCTTCTCTCAATCACCCATTTTTCAACATCTTTAATTTCATGCTCTATCTCTCTTTCAATTTTTCTTTCAATTTTCTTAAATTCAGAAATCTTCCTTTTCACTCTTTTTTTAACCATGATTAATAAAAGAATTAGTTGTTTATAAATATTACATAAACATAAAATAAAACATAAGTATCAGTAATGTGATGAATTAAGAAGTTATGGAGATGAGTAGATTAAGTGAAATAAGAGTAGCAAAAAAACTGATAAACTGCAAAACAACAGATACCATAACTTATAAATCATTTATAATTCCAATATTTATTCAGCCTGAGCCTCAGCAGCTTTTGCCTCAGTAGTTTTCTTCTTTTCCTCTTCAGCAGTTTTCGCAGCATCTTCAATAATCTTCACCTCGGCTTTTCTCTGCTTCTGAGTTTTCTTCA
Organism: Nanobdellota archaeon; assembly: GCA_038045105.1. GTDB lineage: Archaea > Nanobdellota > Nanobdellia > Pacearchaeales > GW2011-AR1 > ARS1285. The sequence continues at coordinate 827 of JBBSYU010000091.1, forward strand.
TTTCCAAAGCCTTAGAAAGATTTTCACTAGAATAATAAATATTAGCATGAACTTCAAAAACTTGTTTGCCAAAACTTCCCTTAACCTTGCAAACTTCAATAGTCTCGCAAGGTTTTGAAAATTTTTCTGCAATATTTTTCCTAGCCTCATCAAAACCAAGCCCTTTCTCAGAATCCATTTTAATCAAAAGCTCCTGTCTTTTCATCAATTCATTTTTTGTATTTTTCAGTATATTCATAATTTTAAGTTAATTAGTTAATTTATAAAGGTTTCCACGTCTTTAGCTTTGCGTACTAATTCTTCTTCTCTCTAGAATTATAGAATTTAAAAACATC
>JBBSYU010000092.1:0-1372 GCA_038045105.1 Nanobdellota archaeon
AAGCAAATTTACAGATTATACCTGTTGTGTTGCCCTAATCATGCAACACAGCTTACACTACCAAACAACAAAGAGCTTTTGGATTAGCAAAGCTTCCCAAAAAGCAAAAATCATCAAAAATATCAATACATCAACTTTTAATCATTTATTTTAATAACCAATCCCAGATCTGTTCCTGTTTTTTCAAGAGAAGGATTAGGAAATTTCCAAAAAACATTAGGTTCTCTAAGAACAAGTCTTCCCTTAATTCTTTTTGGTTTTGCCCAATAACAACCATCAACTTTTTCCTTTATATCTCTAACCATGGCAGTATAAGAATAAATAATAAACTCCATTCCAGGCTCTCCACCAGTTCCAGAGATTTCAACACCCTTTTTTGCAGCCATTCTAAGAAAATCATATCTATCTTTCCCCCTCATCCTATTCTCGCGTTCTTGCATTAATTCCTCTTGTTTAGTCTGTGCAGATCTTAAACTAGTATAAACTCCTTTAGAATCCAAACTAGCTACATCTCTTTCTTCCAACCCCCTACAAGGAGAATCTGCAAAACTCTTATACCATATCTCTCTGATTTCATATAATCTTAATTTAGCCCCTTCTAATAATTCTCTTCTTTTCATTTATAATCTATTAATTTAAGTTATTTAAATAAATATGATTTTAATAATATTTGTTTAATAATAATCTTATTTATATACCTCTAAATTTAGTAATAGTATTCTTATTTTTATCTAACATCATGCTATGGCAGAGTTCAAAATTAATATATTTTTGCACAATTATTCTCTCGTTTTTGATTTGTTCTCCCTCATTAATAGGGGGAGAAAAATAAAAAACAGGCTATTTTTGGAGAATATAAGTCAACCATAAGGTTATTCCGGACAGAGCATAACATCAACTTTTTGCTTTTTCTAAGAAGCTTTTTGATTTAGCAAATCTCCCCAAAACTAAGATTTTCTAGTGCAGAAAATCTCTTCTCAAGAACAAAGCCTCTATGAGTATTAAGATTACCATTACAATAGCACTTTTTCTGCCTACTTCTATAAGTAAGTTAATGCCTTTATTCTTCCCAATGTAGTAAACTCCCAGGCATATTAAAAACATAAATATGAATAGAAGTTCTATCTGGATTGTATTCATAAGAATAAGACAGATTTTAGGTTTTTAAAGCTTTACCCATGATTAAAACTTTTTAGCAAGAGCAAGAACTTACTGCTCTTTTAAACCTTATTAAAGCTTTAAATATCCAGTTTCGCTTAAATTTTTTAAGTAAATATGTAGTGCTTAATAACCCTTAAAATTATAAAATTGTAGTGCTTAACTGAGAAGAAATCCACAGCATTTATGCCAATGTCATTAAGTTAAGAAAATT
>JBBSYU010000093.1:0-1177 GCA_038045105.1 Nanobdellota archaeon
ACCAAAAGAATATCCACTTACTAAAGTAAGTGGTTTAATTTCGGACATAAAAAATAAATATTGGTAATGCATAAAACTGATGAATTATGCAGAATATCAGAGTAAACATAGGTTTTGTTAAAACTTTTTTAAAAAGTTTTTCAGATGAGTAGATTAAGAGGAAATGAGTTAATTACTCTTCAAAATCTTAAATAACTACTAAACAACGGCATTAACATTACCAGCAGCCCTTTTTGCTCTGGCAAAAAGCCCTGGGATAAAAACTAATAATACAAACAATAAAGCAGAATAGAAATAAATTTATAAACAGAACAAACATTTATACAACAATGGATATGGAGAAAAACAAGAAGGTGAAAAAAGAGTGGAATAAGGCAGGGCAAATCACTGTATTTATAATTCTTGCTGTGATGATTGTTGTTGTATTGATTTTGCTTTTTAGGGATAAAGCAGGAATAAGTTTTATTATAACAAAACCTGAATCTCCTGCTGATAAAATAAGCAAGTGTGTGAAAGATGTTGCTGGGGAAGGACTTGTTTTAATAAAAAATCAGGGAGGATATCTTGCTCCTGAAAATAGTTATTTATATCTAGGAAATAAGGTTGGTTATTTGTGCTATGCAGAAGAATATTATATGCAGTGTGTAATGCAAAAACCAATGTTAAAAACAGATATTGAAAAGGAATTAAAAACTTATCTTGATCCTAAAATAAAAGACTGCATTGATTCTGTCAAAGGTTCTCTTGAAAACCAGAATTATGCTGTTGATTATAAAAATCCAGAAACTTCAATCAAGCTGGCACCAAGCAGCATTATCATTGATATAAATCTTGATTTAAAAATATCAAAAGACACTACAACATCATATAAAAATATTAAGGTGGATATAAGTTCAAAGTTGTATGAATTTGCAATGACTGCAATGTCAATTGCAAACTGGGAAGCAAGATATGGAGACAGTGAAACAATGAGTTATATGTTTTATTATCCTACACTAAAAGTTGAAAAAAAGGCAAGAGATGAGGGAACAAGAATATATATCCTGACTGACAGAGAATCAGGAGAAAACTTTATGTTTGCTGTAAGGAGTTATGCAATTCCTTCAGGGGTGACTGGGAGATAAATATCAAAAAAACAATGTGCCACCACACACTAAAGTGTGTGGTTTGATTGGCA
>JBBSYU010000094.1:0-9995 GCA_038045105.1 Nanobdellota archaeon
GGAGGAATGTGGATTTTTGGATTTTTATTTATGACTCTAATTTTAGTAGCTCTTGTTTTATTTATTCTGTGGTTAGTTAAACAATTACAAAATGATAAAAAATGAAAATAGAAGATTTTGCCTACATTGTTGAGACTAAAAAAAGTTTCGATGAAGCAGTTGTTTCAGTGCTGAAAGCAGTTGAGCAGAAAAACTGGACAATATTTCAGATTTATGATGTGAAAGAGAGATTAGCAGCAAAAGGATTTGAGCAAAAACCCTTAAAAATTATTGAGATTTGCTCTGGAAAACATGCTAATCTGTTCTTGAATAAAAACAGGTTAATCTCTCTTTGCATGCCTTGTAAAATCAATGTTTTAGAAGAAGATGGAAAAGTAAAAATAATAGGAATGAACCCTATAATAATTTCTCAGTTCTTTCCAGAAATCAGTAAAGAAGAAGCAGAAGAAGTTGAGAAAGATATTAAGGAGATTATAGATAATGCAAAATAATGAATGCCTAGAAGATAAAGATTCTACAAAGAAACACTGGGAAAATATTTTTTCAACCAAAAATTTTAATGAATTAAGCTGGTATCAAGAAAAACCTCAGACTTCATTAAATCTAATAGCTGAAATTGGTTTGCCTAAAGATAGCAGTATTATTGATATTGGTGGAGGAGATTCAACTCTTGTTGATAATCTTTTTGTTCTCGGTTATAAAAATATGTCCATATTAGATGTTTCCTCAAATGCATTAGAAAGATCAAAGAAAAGGTTAGGGAAAAAAGCAGACGCTGTTAAATGGATAGTCGCAGATTTAAGAGAATTTGAAACAGATGAAAGATATGACATTTGGCATGACAGAGCTGTTCTTCATTTCCTAACAACAGAAGAAGATATTAATAAATATGTAAAAGTTGTAAGACTATTATTAAAACCAGATGGTTACTTAATTATTTCAACATTTTCAGAGAAGGGACCAAAAAAATGTAGTGGACTAGATATAAAACAATACTCTGAAGATTCTATGAAAAAGCTATTTAATGATTTTGAAAACATAAAAAGTTCTGAAGAAGAGCATATAACTCCTTGGGGAGCTAGCCAGATTTTTATATATAGCGTATTTAAAAAAACATCAGAGAAATATAGTAAAATATAAAAAATAAAAAACAATTAAAAGATTACCTCACAAACTTATTGTAAGTAATTGCAAAAATCCATCCATATGCATAAGCAACAATTGTACTTATTATTAATCCTACAATTCCATTAACCAGATTAGGAGTTGTTGCCAAGCTTGTTAAGTCAATTCCATGAAAAAACAAGTTAAAGAATTTCAAAGACGATTCTTTGAATATAAGAACTATTGCAAAACAGATTATATAGGATATTGCTGTAAGAGCTGCAGATGCAAGTGCAATTCCCTTTTCACTTAATTTATTTGCCATTATTTACCTCCCTTAAGAATATAAAGGATAGTAGGTTTATTAATCTTATGAAAAACAAAATATTAATAAAAAACAGATATTTTTTTAACAAAATAGCAAGATACTATGATAATAAGATATTTCTTAAATATCTGACAAATTCGCAAATAAAAATGCTAAACTTTGTTAAAATAAAAAATAATTCTAAAATTTTAGATGTTGGTTGTGGAACAGGAAATTTACTTAAAATTTTAGAAAAACAAAATAAAAATAATCATCTATATGGAATTGATATTTCAGAAGAAATGCTGAAAATTGCAAGAAAAAAATTAAAAAAGGCAAAACTCAAACTTCAATCTGCTGAAAATCTTGATTTTAAGAAATCTTTTGACTATGTTTTTTCAACAGAAGCTTTTCATCATTATGCAAATTATAAATTAGTCATGAGAAATTTCAATAATTCCTTAAAAAGAAATGGAAGATTAATAGCATTAGATTTTGATTTTGGTTTTTTATTAAACAGGATTTTTCATTCAATTGAGCCGGGAAACAATAAAATGCATTCTGCATTGGAATTTAAAAAGTTATTTAAACAGCATGGATTTAGAAATATAATACAAAAAAGAATAAATTTATTCTTATTATTAACAATAGGTGAAAAATGAAAGAGAGCCATATGAATCATAATATGAAAAATATGTCTCATGAAAATCATATGAACATGGAACATGAGCATAACAATATGCATAAAATGAATGAGAATGAAATGCACAAAGAACAAAATCATGCAGGATATGACAGGCATGAAGGACATAGTGTTTCTGATTTTAGAAATAAATTTTTTATTGTTCTAATCTTGATAATTCCTGTTCTTTTGATGTCATCTGCAATCCAAAACTGGCTAAGATTCTCTTTTAACTTTCCATTGTCAAACTACCTGATTGCTTTTCTTGCTTCAATAGTTGTAATCTATGGGGGATTGCCTTTTTTTAAAGGAGCAATTAATGAAATAAAATCAAAAAATTATGGAATGATGACTCTTGTCGCACTCGCTGTTTTATCAGGATATTTATATAGCCTGGGAACAACATTTTTATTTAATGCAATGGATTTTTATTGGGAGATTTCAACTCTGGTATTATTTCTTTTATTTGGACACTGGATGGAAATGAAAGCAGTCACAGGAGCTTCTGGAGCATTAAATGAACTTGTAAAACTAATACCAAAAAAAGCAAATTTAGTAAAAGGAAAAGAAATTATTGAAATTAATACTGAAGAATTAAAAATCAATGACATTGTTATTGTAAAGCCAGGTGAAAAAGTTCCTGTGGATGGAATCGTAGTTGAGGGAGAAACAAGCATTAATGAGTCAATGATAACAGGAGAGTCAAAACCAATCTCCAAAACAAAAGGGGATAAAGTCATTGGAGGAAGCATAAATTTTAATGGAACTATAAAAATCAAGGTTTCAAAAATTGGCAAAGACACTGTATTAAACCAGATAATAGAACTTGTAAAGCAGGCACAATCATCAAAACCAAGAACCCAGAGAATTGCAGACCAAGCTGCAAATTATCTTACTCTTGCAGCTATTACAATAGGAATACTAAGCTTTATTTTCTGGCAATTTTTTTCCAGTCAAACCTTTTTGTTTGCGCTTACAACAGCAATAACAATAATAGTAATAGCCTGTCCTCATGCATTAGGATTAGCAATTCCCATTGTTACAATGATTTCAACAACACTTGCTGCAAAAAATGGAATGTTAATAAAAGATATGTCTGCAATGGAAACAGCTGAAAAACTTGATTATATAATTTTTGACAAGACAGGAACTTTAACCAAGGGAGTTTTTGAAGTCACTAATATTATTGGAGATAAAAAAATACTGGAACTTGCAGGAGCTGTTGAACTATATTCAGAGCATATAATCGCAAAAGCAATAGTCAACAAAGCTAAAAAAGAAAAAATAAGAATCCCTGAAATCAGAAATTTCAAGGCATTTCCTGGAAAAGGTGCAAAGGCATTCATTGGAATAAAAGAGATTTACATTGGAAACAAATCACTTATCAAGGAATTTAAAATAAAAAATGATTTTGAAGATAAAGCAAAAGAATTTTCATCACAGGGAAAAACCATTGTCTATGTTTCTGATAAAAGGAAAGTTTTAGGATTAATAGCTTTATCAGATGTTATCAGGGAAGAGGCAAAAGAGGCAATAAAACAGCTTAAAGAAATAGGGATTAAAACAGCAATGCTAACAGGAGACAATAAAGAAGCAGCAGGTTATGTTGCAAAAGAATTGGGATTGGATGAATATTTTGCAGAAGTTCTTCCTAAAGAAAAATCTGATTATGTTAAAAAACTTCAAAAAAATGGAAAAATAAAGGTTGCAATGGTTGGAGATGGAATTAATGATGCTCCTGCTTTAACACAGGCAGACATTGGAATAGCAATAGGAGCAGGAACAGATGTTGCCATTGAATCAGCAGAGGTTATTCTTGTAAAAAATAATCCTCTTGATGTTGCAAAATTGATTAGATTAAGCAGGGAAACTAAAAAGAAAATGAAGCAAAATCTCTGGTGGGCAGCAGGATACAATATAATTGCAATTCCAATTGCAGCAGGAGTTTTGTATCCAATTGGCATAATCCTAAGGCCTGAATGGGGTGCCTTGTTAATGGCAGCATCATCAATCATTGTTGTGGGTAACTCATTATTATTAAGAAGAAAGAGGATATGAAAAATCAGTAATATCAGATAAAAACCAGTTATGAAATGCATGATTAAATTGATGTAGCCTGAATGATTTTAATCATTTACTTATCCCCTCATGCTTACAAAAACATCAAGATTTTGCATTACCAATAATCATTAATAAAAAATTGTAGTCTAAAAGCTATCTGTGTCTAACTTTGTAATTTTTCAATTATTTTATCCTTGATTCTGTAAGACCTTTTTAATAATGAAAAAAACATTCTTATATCTAAAATAGGGAGAATATTTGTTTTTGTAACTATCTGATATCTGTAATTATAATGGGGTTTAAATTTTTTAGATATTTTATTAATGCTGTCAAACCCATCCTTTATTATTTCTGTATCTTTCTGATTTTTATTTGAGAGAATCGAGAGATAAGGAACATAATTAAATCCGCAGATTTTTGCAGCTATTTTGTCTAGAGCCACACCATCTAAACTGCATAAAGCCAAACCTAAATGAACTTTTGTTCCAAACATAGGGCCTTCTCCTTCCATTCCCTCATAACCATCAAGAATGCATAAATCAGGTCTGGTTTTTTCTATAACCTCAATTAAGTTTTGCCATTTCAATTGATTGCCCTTTGAATATTTATTAAGAAACATTCTATCATAAAGATTCATCGCATGTAAACTTTCCCTGTTCTTAATAACACAACCAAACATATTTTTTAAACATCCGGTATATACAAATGTATCATGTGTTTTTGGAACAGCTAAAGAGATAGTAAAAGCCTGTTTTGGAAGTAAAGATACTTTTCCTAATGCACATCCATCTAATTTTATGAATTCTATGTTTTCTGATTCAAATTCAGTTAAGTCAGAAAGTTTTACCTTTGGAAAATTATCAAGTATTTTTCTATATATCCCTCCCTGATATTTTGTAAAAACAAAGGTATTGTCTCCAACAATGATTTCATCAAATTTGTCATAGAAAATACTTAAAACAGCTTCCAAAGCATCTACATGTGTGCATGCAAGAGGGAAATTAGAATCTATAGCATTTATCTTGATAAAAAGTATTTTTGATTTTTTTATTCTTATGGCTTCTGCAATATTTTTTTCAATAAGTAAAATAGCTTTTTTTATATTTTCTTTTCTATCTTCTCCTTTTACAATTGATATTTTTGACATAATAATGAATTAGGAAGTTTATTTCTTACCAAAATTTAAGTTTCTTTAACTTTTTAATTAATCTATAAGTTCTTGTTTGAATATGATCCTCTTTTATATGTTGCAGATATTCAACACTACCTTCTTTTCCAAATCTTTTTTCAACTACTGGCAGAAATTGTGGTATTTTAAGGATATCATGTCTTTCTTCATGTTCTTTTGGAGTTGCATTTACCCCTTCAATCCATTCATGGAGTTCCCTGTATTCTTTTCCAGTTCTATTCCTGCTTATTTCTATATGCTCATGTATTGGAGGCATTTTATTTCTTCCCCCTGTCAATTTCCTTAAATTTATTTAAAATAATATCTTTTTGCTTGTCATTAAAATGCATATCAGCTATCATAAATAACATATTGTTCTCTTTATCTATATGTTCTCTTAACAAACAGATTATATGATTTCCAATTTCCTTCAAATTTTCAAGATTATCTGTTTGTTTAAAACTTTTTATGGATTCTGTTAAATCTTTATGTTCAATTATCATCATTCCAGTAGGACCGCCGTCTCTTGGTATAAATTTTTCAATCTCAAGAAAAAAACCTGTTCTTCTTTATTTAACGAATGTTTATTAAATTCTTTTTCCAGCAATATCATGCTCTTTTTTGCCTGATTTCGATCACCAGATTCTAAATTATTTTCCAAGCTATCCAGTATTTTGAGAACTTTATCATGTTCTTTTCTTAAAATATCTGTTGGATTTTTATATGACATTTTATATTATTTTTGCACTGGCCTTTTTATATTTCTCCATAAAACAAAGAGAATTACAAAATAAGATAAATAACTTAATACTTCAATTAATGAAGGGCTGCCATTATACCCAAAAAGACCTTTTAAAATACTGCCTATATATCCTTCTTCATGTATTAGTGGATAGCTTCCATCAGGATTTACAGGAGGATTTATATCCCAGACATGTTCAACTAATGCAGGTATTACCTTTGCTTCCTGGAATTCATGAATTCCATGGACTACTAATCCTGCAGCAAAAAGAATTAATAAAATACTTGTAATATTAAAGAACTTTTTGATGTTAATTTTCATTGAGCTGACAAATATTAAATATCCTAAAGAGATAGCTGCCATAATGCCTATTAATGCTCCAATCAGATTATTATCTGCTGAAATAAAACTTGCTGCTCCCAAGAAAATGACTGTTTCTATTCCTTCTCTTAAAACAGATATGAAGACTAATAAAAATAAACCAAATCTATCTGCTTTTCCTGTTTCTAAAGCAATCTTTTCCTGCAGTTCCTTTGCTATATGTTTCTGCTTTATCATCCATAATATCATTGTTGTTAGAAGTAATGCTCCAAAAAGCATAGTTAAACCTTCAAAAATTTGTTCAGCTCTTCCACTAAATCCTCCAGCTAAATAATTGAATAATAAAGCACCAATAATGCTTAGAACTATCCCAAAAGCAATTCCAATATACACAACATTATTATACTTTGTTTGTTTTGTCCTAGCAAGATAACTTAGTATAATTCCAACTATTAACGCAACTTCTAATGTTTCTCTAAATGTTATTATGAAACTTTCTATCATTCATTATCCCCTAATTTTTAATAGCATCTGCAGAACAAGCATCTTCCTCTGCTCTTGCAACTACAAGTAATTCTTCCAGCCTCCCACCATCAAGAGGGAATTCTCTTGAAAAAATTTCATAGAAAAAATCTTTATTAAAATTAAATTCTTCTTCAGTTGCATAACATCTTACAGTAGGAATTCCTAAACATCTTCCACATCTATTTCCTTTGTATAGGTGTTGTTTTAAAGCACAAATTTCTGTTTCCATTTTAACATTTAGGCGTAAAACAACAATAACCTATTTCATCACATTTATTTTTTATTCTTGACCATTCTTTTTCAGGTATAGCTTGAATAGCCATAGGATATAGAATATTATCCTCTTTGTATATATGATCAGGCAAATTCTCAATTATATATTTAGCAAGCTCTCTTACTTTTGTTAAAAATTCTGAATATTTAAAAGAATCATAATTCTCTGTAAGATTGTATAGTTCTTCCTTTTTTGGTATTAATTCTTCATGCTCTTCTTTCATTATTTCAGGAGGTTCAGTTATCCCTCTTTTTTCTAATTCAGGAAATAAAACTTCTTCTTCTCTTTGATGGTGTTTATCTGCTTCTACAAGGTGTTTTGCAATATGTTTCAGCATTTCCAATTCTTCAGGAATATCATCAAAACTTTTGGCAGTTTCTATTTCTTCTATATTTCTTTTTAATTTGTCTATAAATTCAAGAATCATTTTATGCTCTTCCATTAAAGTGTGTATTGGATGCCCTGGATTCAAATTCATTTCTACTTTTCCCAAGCCATCTTTCATAACTTCTAAATGAACATCACAAAGTTTTCTCATTTCTTTGCGTGTTGTCCCTTCTTCAATTATCTCTTGTTCTATAATCCCAAGTTCAGTTGGTGATAAGTTTTTTAGAATATCTTTTGCTTTTTCTTTTAGTATGCTGACATCTTCCTGAGTCTTTAGTTGTTTTATCAAATCTTTTATTTCTTGCTTTCTGTCAATTTTATCAGAAATCCTTTTTATTGTAAAAATCCAGTCTTCAGGACCTTCTTCTTCATATCCCCATTCAAATTCTCCTTTATGTTCTGCCTGAAACATATAATAAAGAGGTTTTGGTTCATGGTCATTGATTATCCTGAGTGTTTCTCCCCCCTTAAGACTATTCCACATGTCAAATATCTTTGAATGTCTTTCAAAAGGAATTAATTCTCTTAAATCTAAATTTTTTATTTTTACCATTTTTATCCACTTTTAGTATCTTTTATATACTTAGTATAAATAAGATACCTTTATAAATATGGAAGTTTCTTTATATATACCATGAAAAAGGAATGCAGTGTAAGAAAATCAATTAATTTTTTAGGCAAGAGATGGACTCTGTTAATTTTATTAGAGTTATACAAGGGGGAATCAGAATGGAAGAGATTTTCTCAGATTAAAAAAAGTCTTGATAACATAACTTCCAAGGTTCTTTCTGCAAGATTAAAAGAATTGGAAAGAGAAAAATTGATAGAGAAGAGAGTTAATGCAGAAGAATTTCCAATAAAATCAGAATATAAATTAACAGAGATGGGAAAAGATTTTATAAATGTTATAAAGAGTATTAAAAAATGGGATTTGAAGTGGGAAAAAAAGAACAAAAAATGCAGAGAAACAGATTGTAAATATTGTGAATTATAAACTGAAAATAACTTGAAGACTATTATTTCCTGGAAGATTCATAATCCCAGTTTGAGCAATAAACTTTAATTTCTGTATCAGAAGTTGAAATAATTTTTAATGATTTATAGCTTGTTCCTTTTTCCTCATTAAGCATTCTATGTGAATTATCACAGTACGGAAGATTTTTACTTTTCCCGCATGTACAAAGACTATATTTTTCCCATGCTTTTAATTTCAAAGTTTTTGCCTTTTCTGGAAGTTCTTCTTTCATCCTAGTTAAATTTAAAATTTAATTTATAAACTTATGCAAGTTTCATAACCAAAAACTATATATCCTTTATTTTATCACTTTCTATCATGAAACTTAAAGGAGGTTGCACACAAGGAACCTTGGTGCCTTATGCATGAACTCAATAGAAAAACTAAAGCAGGAGCATGAAGATATTGAAAGAGAGCTTATTGAACTGGAATCAATTATGAATGGCGAAGAGATTAATTATTCTAATCTTATTCATGTAATTAAAAATCTTTTTGAAATCTGGGACAGGCATGAAGAAAAAGAAGAGCAGATTTTTCCAATTTTAAAGCATGAAAGAATTGTAATTCCGGTAAAAACAATGCTGTCTGAACACAAAGAATTAAAGCCTCACATAGAAGCAATAAAAAAAGCAATTAATTCAGGAAATGAATCTGAAGTTAAAAACATGCTGAATCAGCATGGAAAAATAATAATTCAAAAACTAAGAAAACACATCAATGATGAAGATGAAATCCTTTACAGGATAACTTTTGAGGTTTTCACGCCCAAAGAGCTGGACATGCTGGAAATGTTTGAAGGTGCTGATGAAGAATAAATTATTTGAGTAGATTAAATCTTTTCAAACTTCGTGTAGCTAGAACAATAACATTGTTATTGTTGGTCACAAAAAGATTTTTGAATCTAGTAAGTGCAATAACCTCTTGAGTTATGGGATGAAATGTAAAAAATATTAAAGAAGTTCATAATCGCTAAATCAACTACTCACATAACTTATAGAATTACTGAATACCAATAAAGTAAAATCATTATATTACCAAAAAAATCATTTAGATTTCTTAAACTCATCACAATATTTATCCAAATCCTTTCTTGCCTTGGCAATTGCATCAGAAAGTGCTTTTTTAGCTGTCTTTCCATCTGTAACCACCTTCATTATCAGAGGTTTTGAATAATGCTCTTTTCTCCATGCAGCAAGTTTAACAGAATCATCTTCATTTAAATAAACTCTTATAAGCTCTGCAACTGTCTGATTATCTATCTCAATTTCAAGTTCATTTTTTTCATCTTTTAATATTTTGATTTCCATCTTAAATATATAAAAACATATAAAAGTAGGTTTTTAAAGATTTGCCTGCAAAAGCTGTGTTGCATGAATCCTAAAAAATAACACAGCTATCGCTAACTACTC
>JBBSYU010000095.1:0-8788 GCA_038045105.1 Nanobdellota archaeon
AACTTTAAATATGTTACTAAAATAAGTTTGAAGAATTCTCATAGGAGTAATATAAAAATCCGATAAGTTGTGAAGAGGAGGAGATTCAAATATTAATAAGATTGTTTTGCGAGTGCAACTGAAACAAAAACTTAATGAACAGATGGCATAACTGATAAGCATATATGATACTAGAATATATCGGAATTGTAAAAATTTTAGAAGTTGTTTAATTATAGTAAATGAAATTAATTTTCAGACATATTAATTTCATTTCCTAAATATCAAGGAAAAAATTTTATCCGAAAATTTATTTCCGTTGATATAATTGATTAAATCATTTATGCTTATTTACAAAACTTTTTTGCTTCTCATTAACATCTCTTAGAATTTTATATTACTAACATATTTTTTGTTATAATTTTACATCCCCTCTGCCCTTAGTTTTGTGTCTATTATTTTTTCATGGGCAGATTCTTTTGATTCTCTTAATATTCCCCTGTCTTTCTTGCCCTTTTCTCTTATTCCTTTTCCTATATTTTTCATAATTCCCCTATAAATTATTACAATGCATATTGCAATAAAAATTGCAATCATTACTGTCCATATGTTTTTTAAAGGCATGATTAATAATTGAATTCCTTGGTTTATGCCTCCTGAAATACCTGCGAGAGTTGCTACGCAAAATGCAATCAGGAAATTAATAAATAAATTAGACTGGGTAAAAGGCACTGCGGTAATATAAAAAACAAAAATCAGCATTATCCAGATTCCAAATGAAAGTATGAACATCCAGGACCAGGAAAAAGGCATTTTTAATACAAGATTCCAGAGAGGATTAAAAAATGAAAATATTTTATCTGTGTAATAGAGAACAGGAGCAATTGCCTTGTTTTCAGCAAGAATTTTTGTCCATTCCTGTTTAAGATAGGCTTTTCTTGATTCTTCTTCTGAAAGAGCATTTGCATTTGCCTGAAATTTTTCAAAAGTATCTGTAAAACTTGATTCATTCTGAACCAAGCCTCCAATAATTGGAATATCAGGCATTGGGGGAGTGTTTTGCGCTTTGATGATTGATAGGTTTGAGAGAAAGAATATAAATAATACTGATAAAAACAAAAATATTAATTGCACTTTAATTCTCTTTTTCATATAATACATAGCAAGAAGGAGTTTTTAAATATTCTTTTTAAGGGAATTTGCTTACATTTCTGAGGTTCAATACTAAAAAATAAGTGGCTCTGCCAACTTATTTTTTCAAACTTATTTATCTGGTATCATCAATAGATTTAGTTATGCAATTGATGAGAAGAATCGCTTATGCATGTGTCAAGAACCATACGGCATGTTCATGTTGCCTATCTGTTATGGCGGTTCTTGAGCATGATCTGAATTCCATATGCTATCTTTACCAGAGGTTGTAAACATGTGAAATTCAGACATTTACAAAACTTGAAGTTTATTACACTATCAATGATAAAAGATATTTGACTGACAGAGAATATAAGAACAATAATTGCAGATTATTGTTGGTCACGGCAAATATAAAAGATGCTTCAGAAAAGTAAGCTAGTACTTTTAAGGAGGAAGTCCACCTTTGCTGATTAATCTTCTTAGCCCTTTAATTGTTGTATTATAGTCTGCTGCTAATTCAGGAGCTGCAATTTTATAATTTTCAAGTGTAGCAATTTTTCCAGCTACTTCTGCTTGTGTTCTTAGTTTTCCTTTTACTATTATTTTTTTAAGTCTATATGTAAACCACCATCTTGAAATATATCCTCCCATAAACAAAAATAAGAAACTGATTAATCCAACAAATGCAATATATAAAACTCCAAAAGTTCCTAATCCATGAGGGTCTGGATTTCCATATAAATATGCTATAAGGCTATCCCCATATAATAAAAAATATGCAACTAAAAAACCAATCCAGAAAACTGCTGAGACCCAGCTATATTCTGGTTTTTTTGTATTCCATTTTAAGGTTAATCCCATTAAAAATGCAAGAGGTATTAGGGTTGTTAACATTATTCCTAATGCTTTGTAACCTGTCATTGCTGTAAAAATTTGTTCTGGAGCAAGGAAAAATACAGAGAGTATCCCAACTATTAAACAAATCAGTCCTTTTAACCACTCATTTGCATCTGATAAAAAAGGAACTGCGTCTGAAATAGCATATAAAATTAAAGTAACTAATATAAATAATAAAGTCTGAGCTGAATATAATTCAAAGTTTGCTCCACTAAATCCTGAAGAAGCCCAGCTGAAAAAACTTTTAATATCATCAATAGGAGCCGCACTAATCAAAGTTAAGTTGATAAATAATGCAAACAGAACTAAACTTAATATCAATGCTCTTTTGTTTAACTCTCTTTTCATAATGTGAAATCATACCTCTTATGATGAACAATTGAAAATCTTTTTAAGATTTTCATATTTACTTTAAATACGTCATATTTATAAATGTTTTGGAGATTTTGAGATATTTCAAATGGTAATATATTGGTAATATATTGGTAATATAAAAACTTGAGAAGATGGTTAATTAGTTGATTAAGATAATCTGCATACATAACAAAAATCAACAGATGCTATAACTTACAAGAATATATGATTCTAATAAAAATATCAGTAATGTGAAAAACCGAGGAGTTATGGAGATGAGAAGCGAGAGATATGAATGATGTAACACTTAATCAACAGATGACATAACTAATAAATAATATGCAATACCAATATAAAATTATATTTTTAAAATCATAGTAATATTTATAAATAACTGATTTCTTTATTATACATGAAAAAAGGTGTATCGTTAATATTACTGACATTATTATTAGTTTCATCTTTGTTAATCGGAGTTGTTTCTGCTGCTAGTTACGATGACGCTGCTCAAAAAGTGAGAGATTTTACTGAAGGTTTAGTCAAGATTGTTGACCCTGTAACCTCTTTGATATTAGGTGTAAGTTATGATGCAGCAACAACTAAAGATGGTTTAGCACCTTATTTTTTTGTAAAAATTTTATTTTTTATAATTGTGCTTTCTATTATTTGGCTGGGATTGAGCAGAGTTGAAATATTTTATGAATATCCTGTTGTATTATGGTTGGTAAGCATTGCTGTTGCAATACTGGGAATGAAATTTATAGTAAGCCCTGAATGGCTTAGCACAATTCTTCTGCCTTATGGAACTTTAGCTATTACAATTTCAGCGGCTCTTCCTTTTGTTATTTATTTTTTCATAGTGAATATTGGAATGAAGGGTCCTAGATTTAAAACAATCAGAAGCATTGCATGGATATTTTTTGGAGTAATTTTTGTTTTTTTATGGTTTACAAGAGAAGAACTTGGAGAAAGCGCCTGGATTTATCCAATAACAGCTTTATTATGTTTTATAATGATTGTATTTGACGGAACTTTCCAAGGATTCTTGAATAGAATGAGTCTTGACAGATTGAAAGCAAGCAGTGGTGAACAAGCTGAAGAACATTTGCTTCAAAGAATGGCAAGAATAGATGAGCTAGTTGTGAAAGGATTACTTACTCCCGCAAAAGCTAATATAAGAAAAAAACAAATCCAGAAGCAACTTTTAAGATATACTAAGTAATATTTATAAAGTTGTTTTATCTTTGTTTTTCATGAATAACAAAAAAAAGGTGTTTAAAACCGGATTGCTTTTAATCATAGGGTTATTTTTAATTTTTAATACCCAAATTATTTCTGCTGCACCTTATTATCCTAGTTATGGCGGGGGCGGGGGAGGATTTAATATTGCCCAGGGAAGCCAGCAGTTAATTGATTTTTTTGTTAGCTGGGCAACACCTTTCTTGCAGGCTTTGCTTGGAGGATATGACTGGACAGGAGCACTTTTATTTGAGAGATTTCTGATTTTTATTTTACTGATGTCTATTGTTTTTCTTTCTTTGAATAATATAGATATGTTTAAGGAAAAGAAAGCTGTTTTATGGACTGTTGCAATAATAGTTCCTCTTCTTTCAATAAGATTCATAGATTTTATCTGGCTTAATACTATTTTAATGCAGTATCAGGTATTGGGAATTGCATTGGCTGGAATTCTTCCTTTTATAATTTATTTGTTTTTTCTTCATGGTGTTTCTGACCATGCTGTTGTAAGAAAAATCGGATGGATATTTTTTATTGTAATTTATTTTGGTTTATGGGTAACAAGCGAGGCAGAGTCTTATGGAAGTGTTTATTTCTGGACAATGCTTATTGCTCTTGTGTTTTTACTCATGGATGGAACAATACACAGGGCTTTTGACAGGCAGAGGTGGAGAGAGGCTGATAGATCTCAGGTTGTTGCTGCTTTAACAGAGATTGGACATGAATTAAATAGATTAGATGAAAGCAAAGGAATTCCTGAGCCTGTTCTTAGGAAGGAAAGAAGAAAATTAATGAAAAGAAGAGAATATCTTCAAAAACAATTATGATCATTCTTTCTCGGAAATTTATTGGAAATGTAAATTCTTTGAGAGATGTTGGAGAGAAGATTAAAATTTTAATGAGGAATAAAAGTTAGGTAATACTGAAGCCATAACAAATAAACAGATGACCCATTTCTAAAAATTTGTACATTACCAGAATTCTTTATTTGTAATTGTTGGATTATTTCATAACTTACTTCACAACTCTATAACCGACAATTTCTTTTCCTTTGTAGATTGGAATTTCTTTTCCAAGCTTGGTTTTGTTTGAGGTTTTGCTCATTACCAGAACTATTCCAACACCAACCAGAATAACTCCTCCAATAAGAAGATATTTTGAAAGAGAGGGAATGGTTGATGATAAAGGGATTGAGGACATTATTTTTGGGGTTGATATTGCTATTGCTAATAATCCTATTGCTGAAATTATATATCCAAAAATTTTTGAATTCATTTTCTCTTTTTTTCTTTTTATGCCTTTCCTTTCCTATTAAAATTAAAATCTTAATGTTTAAATATCTTTCTTTGCTGATGTTTATGTAAATATTTGGTAGTATTAAAAACTAAGAGCTATGCAGATGAGATGATTAAGTGAAAGATGAGTGATTTCAAACTTTCTTCTGCTACACTCTCTACATGCCTAATTAAATAAGGCATTAAATACAGATATAATAATAAGTAAAATATTAGATAAATAAAGAGAAACAAAAATGGCAGATTATGACATAATTGGAAATATTGCAATAATAAAAGGTGAGGGAAAAACTCATGAGGAGATATTAAAAGAAGCTGAAGAGCTTTTGAAAAAATCTGGCGTAAGAACTGTTTTACAGAGAATTACAAATGTG
This sequence comes from Nanobdellota archaeon, assembly GCA_038045105.1. Classification (GTDB taxonomy): domain Archaea; phylum Nanobdellota; class Nanobdellia; order Pacearchaeales; family GW2011-AR1; genus ARS1285. Next base: position 5,273 of record JBBSYU010000095.1, read on the forward strand.
CATGGAAGGCTTCGCACAATAAAAACAAAACATCTTCTTGGAAGAAAAACACTTTTAGCATTACATAAGGAAAATGGATGTGTTTTTAGACTTAATATTGAAACTTGTTATTTTTCTCCAAGGCTTTCCAATGAAAGACAGATGATTGCCTCAAAAATCAAGAAAAATGACAAGGTTTTGGTTATGTTTGCTGGTGTTGGTGTTTATCCGATTGTCATCTACAAATATAAAAAACCCAAAAAAATAATTGGAGTTGAGATTGGAAAAGAATGTTGCAGATATTTTAAGGAAAATATCCAATTAAATAATATTTCCCCTTATGATGTTAAAATTATTCAGGGGGATGTAAAGAAAAAGATTAATGGCAAATTTGTTAGGGAGCATGGCAAGTTTGATGTTGTTGTCATGGCTCGTCCTAACCTGAATGAGACATTTTTGAAGCAGGGGCTGATGGCTTCAAAAAAAGGCACATGCCTTTTTTATTATGGTTTTTGCAAAGATGATGAAATTAAAGATATGATTAATGGATTGGAGAAAGAAGCTAAAAAATATAAGCGAAAAATAAAGATAATGAAAATAACTCCTGCTGGAGAGATTGCACCTTACAAACACAGATACAGGATTGAAATAAGGGCGATGAATTAACTTTTTATTGTAGAAAGATTTAAATAATACAGAATATTACATTGTATTACAATGGATAATCCTATAACTACAAGGCTTCCTAATGAGTTTCTTATTGGAATAAAGAAAATAGCAGAAAAAGAAAATCTAGATGTTTCAACAGTTATAAGAAGACTTTTAGCAAAATCTATTGTTGAATGGAAAATTGAATATGCATTAGAAAGATATGCTAAAGGGGAGTATTCTTTTGGAGAAGCTGTTAAATTTGCAGAAATAAGCCCATGGGATTTTCCAAATTTGTTGAAACAAAAGAAAATACCTATAAATGTAGATGAAGAAGAACTTGAAGCTGATTTAAAGACTATAAAAAAATTACATTAGGAAATTTAATAATGGAAAAAGAGATAGTTACAAACACAAGTTCGCTTATATTTATAGGAAAATTGAAATTATTGGATTTGTTAAAAAATGTTTTTGGCAGGGTTTTAGTTCCGCATGAAGTAGTTGAAGAATTATTAAAAAAAGATTCCTCTGAGATACTTTATCTCAAAAATGAACTTGGTAATTTTTTGAAAGAAGTTGAAGTAAAAAAATTACAAAATTTTTCTCTTGGCAAGGGCGAAAATGCAGCTCTTTCATTATGCATTGAAAAAAATATAAACTTTTTTTTGTCTGATGACAAAAAAGCAAGAAGCTATGCAAGATCCATGAAATTAGAAACAATAGGAGTTCTTGGAATTATTTTAGAAAATTTAAATAAAAATAAAATAAACAAGAAAGATGCCAGATTATTAATTGATAATTTAATTAAAAATGGTTATTATATGACTTCGGGATTATATTCTGAAATTATTAAATTAATTGGATGAAATTAAATAGTATTAATTTAAGATTCTGAAGTAAAATCTTTCCAAATTTTATTAAGGAAAGATTTCTTGAATTTGGTAAGCGTAATAATCAACTGAGTTAAGAGGGAGATGCAAGAAATATTGATGAGATGCAGAGTATCTTAAATTAATCTCTTACATAACTGATAAAACTATTGAGATACCAATAAAAAAGAAAGATTATTTGTGACCAACAATAATGAAATTATTGTTCTTCATTATCAATGTCAAATAATCTCTATAGAAGCTTCACAAATCTAAGCAATTTCATTAAATAAATAAGCTTAAAAACTTAGGTAATTATTTAATTTTATGAAAGAGATGCAAATTAAAACAGGGTGGAATATTTATCTTTATTATTGGACAGTTTTTGCGCTTGTGTTTTTTCTTTTGATAAATTATTATTCAAGAAATTTCAGGGTAAGTTTTGAAAACCTTGGATTAATGATATCTGTTTTGTCATTTTTATTTGGTTTTCTGGTTAATATTAATTTTTCAATGATAATGTCCAGAACAAGCTCTCTCAGGAGTGACTTGGCAGGAGAAACAGGGAGGCTGGTTTCATTATATTCTATTTCAAAACATTTAGGAGAACAGTTTCATGAAACAATAAAAGAACTGATTGATGAATACACAATACATACTTTGAGAGATTATGATAATTATGAGGTTGGAAGAAGTGTTTTTTACAGGATGCATAGGGAGTTTGAGAAAGCAGAAACAAAAACAGATTTCCAGAGAATGATGGCTGGCTCTTTTTTATCTAATTTAAATGACTGGGAGCAGGTAAGAGAAAGGCTTGAATATCTGACTGGAAAAGGAACAGAGTGGTCTTTGAAATTTTCAGCATATCTTTTGGGAATTATATTGATATTGCTGTTGTTCTTTAACAGGGGAGATACATTCACAAATGCGTTATTTGTAACACTCTCAACAATTATTATTTTTTTGTTTTTAATAATAGAGGATTATGATGATTTGAGAATTGGGGATTATACAAACAACATAAGCAATTCAGAGCAGTTGTTTGATTTGATTGGAAAGGAAAGATATTATCCCCGGGATATTTTGAATAGGGTTAAACTTGAACCTGGAAAAGTTTACAGAATAGGAATTTATAATCCTGAAAAAAAAGAAGAGATAATATGCAGAATAACTTATTCTCCTCTTTTTGAGCTTAAAATAGCTAGGATGGCGAGGAAAATTTGGAGAGGTGATAATGGAAAAAATTATATTTAAGCATATTGACAGGTTTGCAAGATACGAGACATTTATTGTAGTCGGGATATTAATGGTGATTGGAACTTCTGTTAAATTGCTTGGTGTTTATGATTTTTCTTCTGACTGGTTTTGGTTATTAGCTGGATTAGGGCTTGTTGTTGAAGGTTCAATATCTCTTGCAAAGCAAAGAAGATTTGAAAAGAAATACAAGATTATTGAGAGAAAAGAGTAATGATTGTTGATTAAAAAACTGAAACCCTAACAAAACAACAGATGCCTTAACTGATAAAGCATTTATGATACCAATATATTTTAGTAATGTAAATGACTGATGAAATGAGGGTGAGGAGATTAAGTTGGGTAAGAATATAATTAAGAATGGTTATCTCTTTCATTTAATTCTCTTAATTGCTCTCTGATAACCTCTTCATCACCTGGATTTGTTATTCCAAACCATTTGTCATTTGTCTGATAAACTTTCATCTTGATTTTCTTTTCTTTTATTAAATTTGACAATTCTGTTGGAAGAAGACATTCTTTTTTTCTGTCATCTTTGTGTTGTTCTTTGAATTGTTTTAAAACTTTATCTAGGAGCATTAGTGTTCTTGGATGAAGAGCAAATATATTCATGCTGCACAAATCATCTGGTTTTGTATTTGTTGCACTCAGATTTGATTTTTCAATATTAAATGTTTCTTCAATATTTTTAATATAATTATTTTCAATTTTGAAGATTCCTCTGTTAGCTGCTCCTTTTTCAGGAAGAACTTTTATTAATTCATAA
>JBBSYU010000096.1:0-8463 GCA_038045105.1 Nanobdellota archaeon
AAAGCTTTGGCTTTAATCTATTTTTCGGTCTAGAATTCTCATATCATCTAATAACTCTTTAAGAAATAATTTTATACTAATTTTTCTTGATTTCAAAACTTATTTCTTACAGGATGTTTTGCGCCGCAGGCAAGACAATGAATAAATGAAAATCCTTTGTCTTTTGTTAATTCTGTGTCTGGCTTTGAACATTCCTTGCATTGCACAAATTCCTTGACATAATCCTCTATTTTTTCATTTATCTTCTGGGAATTGATTTTTCTCTGAAGAATCAATATGTTATTTTTCATTGTTCCTGATGTTGCCAGTTCTTTTAGTAAGAATTTTATTAGATGCTCTGGGTTTCTTCTTAGATAAGATGCAATCTGGGGAATATTAGTAAGAATTGTTTTAGTTCCCTCTAAATGCCCTTCAATCTTAGGAATCTCAAATCTTTCTCCCGAATGTGTTATTGGTTTGATTTTTATATATGCATCATCTAAGAGCTGGTTGTAGGTTTCCATGGAAATCTAAGTTTGAAAGGGTTTTTAAAGAATTGGGTTAATGCCCCCACGATTACTTAATCCTAAGGATTAACTCCTTGACGTTTTTCTCAATTCTTTAGAAAAAAGCAAATTTTATCTAAAATTTTATCGAAATTTTCTTGCTTTAATGACCCTACTTTATATTTTATTAATGATTTTTCAATAGAAAATATTTTATCTAGTCTAACATAGCTTTCAACTTTTAAATTTCCTCTACGAAAATCTTCCTTATTTACTGGGATTTCAACTGATTTTTCATAAGACTTTCCAGTTATTTGACAGACTATAACATCATCTCCTTTTGGAACTTTAATAACCAAAGAAGGTCTTCTCTTGACTTGTATTAAATTTGAAAAAGGAAATTCAATTACGATAACATCTCCTTTTACAAATCCTTCCATATTTTATCTTCCTCTTTATTCAACCAAGTTTTTGATAAAGACTTCTCAGACCATAGCGCGCTTTCTGGAATGGATTTTTTTAGAATTATCTCGTTATTTTTCCTGATTATAATTAACTTGTCCCCTTCATTTATATCTTCACGCATATCTAGAGGTATAACCACCTGTCCTCTTGAACTCATTTTAGTTGTGTCAATTATCATAAATAAGATTAATCTTACTTCTATTTAAATCTTTCGATTTGTTGGATTAACTTCCCAAGAAGATTTTAAGCTTATTCTTTTCACCCCAGATACCTGACTCTTCCAGGCCTTGGTTCATAGATAATTCCTTCTTCAAGAAGTTTCTGTATTTCCTGGCTGATTAGCTGAGGGGGGGATTTTATTTTCATTATTATTTCTTCTTTATCAATTCCTTCTCTTGATTCTGCTTCCTTTATCATTGTTATTACTTCATCCCTCAAAACTTTGATTTCCTGTTTTTTGGGCGGATTATTTGAGTAGGATTTTTCAATCTCAAGTTTTCTTACTAATAGATATCTCGGATCTTGTTTCCTTATCAAATCTGGAAGAATATATACTTCATTATTAAAAAATCTTAAAACACCTATGATAAGAAGAGTATCTCCATGTGAGACATCACTGAATTTGGAAATATCTTCTCCAAAAACCCTTACCCTAACCTGTCCGCTTCCGTCATCAAGAGTTATTGATGCAAATCTTTTTTCGCCTTCGCTTTCATATTTATCAATAACATTTGCAATAATATTGACTCTTATAATTTTCTTGTCCCCTAATTCAACAAATTTCAATCTTTTATTTGGATTGTCTGTTTCCTCAAAAATCTGGTTTCCTCTCAGCAAGTCATTTATTCTTAATTTGTATGCTGTTTCTCTTTTTTTAATTTCTGGCATTTTAATAAATTTATTTTACTTATTTTTCAATTATTAAATTAGTTTCTAAACATTTTTTTAATAAATTGTGAATATATCTCCTTTCTGTTTGATTGCCTCTTAATGCAATAGAATACTGCCTAAATTTTGATACCCTAATTCCAACATCTCTAGGAAATCTTTTAAGAGTTATATCCATCTCTCCTTCATCTGCAGAATAATCCATTTGATAGCTTATTCCTTGTCTCATAAGTGTTATTGGTAATTTTTCCAATACTTGTTCACTTGTTAATCCTTCTGCTTGATATTTTCTACATGTGTATGCATTTTTTCTTTCTGGCATGAAATCTAAAATTAGAAATTGTTTTTAAATATTTAGGTAATTTAGGATAAGATTGATTTTGGTATTTATTTAGTTTATTGAAGATGGTAATAAAAAATTGTCGTCCATTGATAATGAGGAACAATAATTTCATTATTGTTGGTTACAGACAATTTTTCTTTTTTTATGGGTATCCCAATAGCATTGTCAGATATGTAAGAAGTTAATTTAAGCGATTATGCATATCATCCCTATCTTTTTGCATTTCATTACATAACTTTTTGATAATTGCACTTACTAAACTTTGAAAATCTTTCTTTGATGAATATCTGGAAAGATTTAATCTTTGATAAATATGGAATATACCTTTACCTTCTAAGAAATCTTTTTATTGAAGTTATAGTTAAGCTTATTATTGCCCCTATAAATCCGAGAGCAACATCTTTTATTGAGTCAAGAGGATCGCCTTGCTCTCCAAGATAATTTGTAACAGTCAAGGAATTATTCCTTACTGCAGTATATCCATATTCAATTATTTCAAATCCTGCTTTTATGCTTAAAACAATGAATAAAGTTATTGTCAAGGATCTCCAGCCATCTGGAATTTTGAAGATTTTTGTTAATATTTCATGGAATGGAAGGAAAAATAAAACACCAAACATAAAATGAACAATCCTGTCATAATGATTTCTTGATAACCCATATTGTTGTTTTATCAAGTCAAAAAGAGGAACTTCTGAATAACTATAGTGTCCTCCTATTGCATGCAGAATAAGAAATATAAAAATTAAAGTATAGCTTGTGTTTGAAAATCTAAATTTTTTATAGATAAAAATTAGCAGAAAAACAAATAAAACAGGCAGTATGTTTTCATCAATCCAGACACTTCTGTATTTAGGAGCAATTGCAGCTATAATCCAGATTAGGATATATAAGCCCAATAATATTTTTGGATAATTTTTTTTGAGGCGCATAAATAGATTAAAGAAACTTAATTTAAATAGTTAATTGAAAATTAATTTAATGTCCGAAATTAAACCACTTACTTTAGTAAGTGGATATTCTTTTGGTGTTTTAATTTCGGAGCATCCTAAAAACAAGTGCCAATCAAACCACACACTTTAGTGTGTGGTGGCAATGTTTTTTTGATATACTGGTATTGTAAATGACTTAACAGTTATGGCATCTGTTGAATTATTTTGGTTTATTATTAACACTTCTTGCTTCTCATCTTCATAACTTATCAGGTTTATACATTACTAATATTCTTTATTGGAATTGTAAATACTTTGAGAGCTGTTTAGTTAGTTGATTAAGTGAGAGAACAGTTTTTTATCTCTTATTATGCTTTCTACTTAACATCTTAATTTCTTCATTAATATCTCTTAAAGGAATTTACATTACTGATATTTGATAGAAATTAATTATTTTTCTCTTTTTGAACCAACATCCTGGATAAAACCTTGTTTTGGTTCATAAATATCTCCTTTTTCCTTTAGTTTTTCCATGGCTTCTTCAAATTCTGTGTCAGTCATGTTTGTCCCTATTTCTTTTCTCAAGATTTCAAGAGGAACCTGTTTTCCATGAGCTTCTTCAAGTTTTTTAATTGTCTCTCTTAAAAGAATTATCTTGCTTCTTTGGGATGAAGAAACTCTTGATGTAAATCTGTCGATGTCAAAAGTTTTTGTTTCAGGGTCATAGCCAACCTGCATTAAATAATAATTTGTAAGTCTTATTGCGACTTGTGAATCTTCTATTTCAACTAAGGGGGATAATCTGGATTTTGCATGAGCTTCTGCAAGTCTTACCAAGCCCTGCAATTGTCTTGCTGAAATTGAAATTGAAGCCGCTTCTCCTGAAGTCTGCATGTTTCTCATTTTAATATAGAATCTTTTTATTTCTTCAACTGCTTCATCTGTGAGCTTTGGTTCTATTCTTTGTTTTGCATAGGCAACATATTTTCTGAATAATTCTCTTTCTATCGGAGCTTTTGTGTCTTTTTTCTGATGAATATTAAGAACATGGGTTGCAATTGATTCATCCTGGAATTTATTTGGCAAGTCTCTTAAAACAAAAATCAAGTCAAACCTGTTTAATAATGTTGGAGGAAGGTCAATCTGCTGTGTAATTGGTTGTGATGGCTCAAATCTTCCATATTTTGGGTTTCCTGCAGCTAATACAGAGGTTTGAGCAACCAGTGAATTTCCTTGTATTGCTATTTTGCCTGTTCTTCTTGTTATAAAAAATCCTGTTTCAGTTGAAAAACAAAATACCTTGCCAACATAATCTATTTCTTTTACATGTCCTGATTTTTTTCTTAAACCTAATTCTGTTTTAGAGGATAACGATACTCTAAATAAATCTTGCCTATTGCCTCTATTTTTTCCTATGTAACTTAGATTTTTATTTGCAGACTTTCCTATTAAACAAGCAATTGCCTGAATAAGGTTTGCAAGTTCATTGGAAGTAGAACTATAAGACCTTTCATCAGAAGAACCATCTCCTAACATCATTGACTTGTAAAGTATTTCTAATTGCTCTTTTGAGAATAAGGAAAATTCTAAAGAATCAAAAGGAAATTTTTTATTAAAACATTTATTTCCACAATTTTTTAAGAATTCATATAATTGAGTATTTGTTATTTTAAATCTTATATAAGGTTCACAATCTATTTTTGATAATGTAAATCCAATATATCTTGCAAGTTCATGAAGACATCTCTCTATTTTCTCTGCGTTTTTTCCTTTTTTTTGGACAATTCCTATTGTGGGAATTGTTTCAATTCCTCCTTCTGTTAAGTAATATCCTAGAAATTCCAGCCATAAATTCATAGGTATATTTTTAGGATTATGCTGATGAGTATATTTTACATGAATCCTTTTTTGTTTATGCTGCCCAGGAGGAAGGATAAAGAAGTCTGTGGGCTTATTATTTAAAATTCCTGAATTAACTACCTTAATTCTGGAGTAATTTATTTTTTCTGCCTCAACAACATTATAATCTTTATGTCTTTCTTCTTTAATAAGCATTTTATGATTTGGAGTAACAAGAATATCATTTCTTTTATTTTTAAAATTATACATCTTTCCACCATAATCATATACAAATAGTCCTTTATGTGGAAGAAATTTAATTTTTTTAGTTCTAGGATCAAACTGGGCTATTTTTAAATCTTTAACTTCTGTGTATTTTTTCCATCCTCTTTCAGTTAATACTTCTGTATCTTCTGAATAACATGCCTGGACATTAGCTTTTGAAATTGTGACTGTATTGTGCAAGATAGCTGCATGTGAAACAAAAGCATGATTTGGCTCTATGGTTATATCATAAACCCAATCCTCATTTTCATTATTTATTACTTCAATTCCAGATACTTTTTCCCATCCAATATCTTTTGTTAGAGATTCTAAAAATTCTATATTTTCTCTATTTTTTATTTGTTTTAACAAATCTATTAAAAAATTTCTTGAAAATGAAAATAGTTTATCCTTTCTTTTTGAATGGTCATAAATTATATCATATTGATGATATTTTCCAATTTGTTTAATATTTTCTTCTTTTATTAAGTTTATAATCTTTTCATTAAAAGTATTTGGAATAATGTCTTTTATTGTTCTCTTTATTGTTTTTTCATTAAGATAGTTTTTAATTATATTATTTTTCTCAGGAGTTATAAATGAAATTTCTTCTAGGAATCTCTTTATATTTTCATAGCCAGTTATCAACACCTTAAAATACTCTCTATCTTCATTTAAATTGCTTCTAATTCCGAATCTTAATAATATATCCTGGACTTGTTCTGCTAATCTTCTGCTTTTTGTACTATAACCTATTCTGATTGTTCTTTTTTTTACTGAAACATGTCCATCACCCTCAAACATGGCTGATAACATAACAGAGATATTTTGTTTTTCTCCTTTCATTAAAATTTGAGGAATTTGTTTTTCTCCTGAAGTTTTCATTAATTCAGGCATATTTGTTTTAAAGAAATCTGCAAGTTCTGTTGAAATATATCTATACATATATCTTAAATCATGATTGTCTATTCTTGGCTGTTTATAGGAGTTAAGATTAAAAACTAAATTCATGCAATTATCAAAATCATCTAATAATCTTTGGTCTTTATTTGTGAAATTGATTCCAATTATCTTTTTTCTATTAATTTCTCTTGAACCTTCTGAAATAAGATAGCCTGCTATTTTGAATATTTCTTTGCAATTTTTTTCTGGAACTTTTATATGCTGAATTGCTCTTTTATTTTCTATTATTGGAATAAATTCTTGTCTTTTTCCTTCTATTGGAATCATCAATGGAATTGGAACAGAGTCTCCTATTTTTATTGAATCTGCTCTTTTTGTTATTATTTTTCCGTTTTCTGATGTAAAAATAGGATGTTCAGGAGTTACAGTAATATTTCTTCCATTTGAGAATTTTATTTTAATAAATTTATCAAATGCTTTGTGCTTGCTTATTCTGTCTATTTTTGTTTTGAAAATATTCTTGAAATCTGTTGTTAAAACTTCTAATTCTTTTATCGGAAGAATTAGGCAATTTTTTCCCTGAATTATTTTCTCTTTATTCTTGTTTAAAAGTTCTTCAACTAATTCTCCTATTTTTCTTTCAGAACCATCCGCTAAAGTTATAATGGTATCATGATGATAACATTGCTGTTCAAGTGCCTCGTGCATTGCACTTCTATCTGTTGCATCCATTTTTTCAATTTCATCAATGCACACGATACCTTTGTTTGCTAATACCATTGCACCTGCTTCCAATGCCCAGCCTCTTAAAAATTCATCTTTGACAACTGTTGCAGTAATACCTGCGCCTGATGTTGATTTTCCAACAATATATCTTCCTCTTGGCGCAATATCTGCAACAAATTTAAGAGTCGCTGATTTGGCCACACCAGGATCCCCTATCAAAAACAAGTGAATGTCTCCTCTTTGAACTGAGCCATCTCCTGATATTTTTCTTACTCCGCTGAACATCTGCAAGACTAATGCCTCTTTAATTTCATCGTAACCCCAGATGCTTGGTGCTATGCTATCTCTTAGTTTTTTGAATAATTCAGGGTCTGTTGATAATTCTAAAATCTGTGTTTCATCTTCATCATTTATGTCTAATTCTTCATAGCTTGATTCTAATGGAATAAGATTATTTGCTTCTACTGCTAAATTAAATCTTGTTGATATAGAGCCTGTTGGAAGAGGAACAGCAACTTCTTTTAAAATTCCTAAAACTCTCACCTTGCTTCCTGGTGTTGTTTTTTCTTCCATTTTTGGCTCTACTAAATCTTCTTTAAGAAAAATATCCATTCTTCTTGGCTGTTCTCCTCCTGAAAGTGATTCAGGAGATTCTTCAATAACAAGTCTTTGAGCATCAACCATTGTTTTGCTTAATAATGTAAACTGTCCTTTTCTTCCGCAGGAACATCTTGTTGGTTCTCTGAATTTTCTTTCTATCTGAAGAACAGAAATGACTGTTCCACATGCAGGACATTCAAATTTTGCATTTATAACCTGAGGCCTTACATCAGAAGCTTGTCTTACTAAGCCTTCAAAAAAAATTAATTGATTAAGGTGAGTTGCTCTTATTGTTCTTATTTTTACTTTTTGTGTTTCAGGCAAATTATTAAATCTTATTCTTGGCGATTTAATCAAGCCTGTTTCTTCCAGAGCAATTTCTAATACTTGCAATATTTCCTCTGGACTTGAAATTAAACCTTCTGCTAAGACAGGAGAGCTTGATGCAAGGTCTGAAAAATCAACAGAAACAACTTTCTGTCCTTTTCTTATACTTTCTCCTATTTCTTTTTTATAAGCTTCAAAAAAGGATTTTGCCTCTACCACCAATTCTTCATTGCTCTTTTTTTTATCAATAGCCATTTTTCAACCTTTCTTCTTATAACTCGCCAAAATCATAAATAGATTTTGGTTTATAAGGATTTATTTATAGACTTAGTATGTTTGAAAATAGTATATAAAAGGGGGTAATCACTGGAGAGTTTTGAATGTTATATTTTACATTGGTAATGTAAAAAACTTAGGAGATGTTTGTGAGTAGATTAAGTTTAGTAAGAGTATAATAAAAAACTAATAATTCGCTTAATCAACAGATGCTTCATATACCAATTTATAAACAATTCCAATAAAGAATAAGTATTTGTAATGTAATGAATTAAGAAATGTTAGTGAAGAGATTAAGAGGGTAATTGAAACAAAACTTAATGAAACATATCTTAAATTATGTATGATACTAAAATATTAGTAATGTCCGAAATTAAACCACTTACTTTAGTAAGTGGATATTCTTTTGGTGTTT
>JBBSYU010000097.1:0-2796 GCA_038045105.1 Nanobdellota archaeon
AAAAGCTTTAGTGTTCTTGGATGAAGAGCAAATATATTCATGCTGCATAAATCATCTGAGTTTGTATTTGTTGCACTCAGATTTGATTTTTCAATATTAAATGTTTCATTCATATCTTTTACATAATTATTTTCAATATTGAAAATTCCCCTATTGACTCCCCCTTTTTCAGGAAGAACTTCAATTAATTTATAACCTGCTGTTGCATCATCATTGTTTTTATTATTTTTCAGGTGATTAAATAAAATTCTAAATGTGTTTTTTCCATAAATATCATCTCCATTACAGACAATAAAAGGGCAGTTGATAATATCTCTTATTGAGCATAATGCATCTGTTGTCCCCCAAGGTTTGTCTCTTTTTGTTTCATCATATGTTTGAAGAGCATATTCAACTGGAATTCCTTTGTATTCATTTCCAAACTTTTCCTTGAAAGGAAACTGGGTTTTATTTCCTACAATAAAAATTATTTTTGAGAATCCTGATTTTAATGCCTGATTTAAAGAATATTCAATCAGTGTTTCAGTGTCTGTTACTTTTGCAAATTGTTTTATTTTTCCTCCAAATCTTGAAGATATTCCAGCTACCATAAATACTAGGGCAATTTGGTTTTCCATGAATTAATAAGGCTTATCCTCTTTTCCATATGCATTTACCTAAAAATGGATGTTCATTAATTTTTTCAACTGAGCATGGCCATTCCATTAAATCACACTGATAACCAATTTCATTTGCTATTCTTAAATCCAAATCTGACAATTGATCTGAGAATTCTTCATCAAATCGGTCTTCTATTAAAAAATAAAATACTATATGATTTGATTCTTCAGGATCATTGCCCCTGCAAAGTGCAGTTACTTTATTTTTAGAATCTGCAAGTTTTATCATTTCTTGAATTGCTTTTTGTTCTAAGGTGTCTTGCATTTTGTATTGTTTTAAAATTTATCTTAATCTTCCTTTTCCTCTTCTTTAATTGATTTTGGAGCTTCTCCGCCATGCCATGTAAATCTTGGCCTTATTCTTATTGGATAGATTCTCTCTGAATTATCGTCCAATAAAATTGCACTTCCTTTTAATTCAGGAAGGTTATTCATTGATTTTGTTATTCCTTCCAATAAATAAGTCTGCATCATTGTATTAAGGGCTGTTACATCATCCTTATTTGTTAATCTGTGAGAGATTACAATGTCTGATTGAGTCATTACATCTCTATGAATAACTCCTGGCTGCTGGGTAGCAAGCACCATTGAAATACCTGGCTGTCTTCCTTCTCTCAGCAATTGAATAAGTGCATTTGTTGCAGGAGTCTTGTCATTCATTGGAAGAAATTCATGCGCTTCATCTAAGAATAACCAGACTAAGGGCATTTCTTTTTCTTCTTCATATGAAGAGCTTAGTCCGTGCTGAATAGATGTTACTTCTTCTTGTTTTCTTGCCATCATTCTCTGGTCAAATAATTTTCTTGAAATCAAACCTATTACCAGAGCTCTTACATTAAAAACAGCAACAGAAGAATAAACAGAAAGGTCAAGCACGCTTGTCTCTCCTGCTTTTATCAAGTCATTTATTTTTGTTGATTGTTCATTTCTTGATGCAAATATTTTCCAGGATTTTGCAGCCTCAAACAAAGCTATTGCTGATTTTTTTGCCGAGTCCTCTGCTTCTTTGTCATCTCTTATTTTTCCTAGGATATCATTCAAATCAAAATTTTCTGTTTTTTTTAAATCTGAAATTGTTTTTTGAATTGAGATAGAAACTGGAGAAATCATTTCAAGGTTAAAGATTGAAAGCCAGTCTTCAATATCTAGTTCAGATGCAGCTAATGCAAATCTTTTGTCAACTGGAATTCCTTTTTCCAGATATTCTTCATAATATCCTGCAGGAACCCAGATGATTACTGGAAGTTTTTTTGTTTTCAAGCCCCATTCCTCCAGCAATTCTATTTCTTTTTCATTTTCATATTTCATTGTCCAGAATATTCCCATTGTGTCAAAAATCAATGGAGCAATATTTCTTTTAACTTCTGGAGGCAGGTCTGAAAGCTCTTCTGCTATGACTCCGATTGTGTAGGATTTTCCAGAATTACTTGAGACAATCCCATTTGCAATGAATGAATGATTTTTTGGAACAAATAGATCATAAACTTTTTTTATTCCATCAATTTCTTTTATAGATTTAATTTTTAATCCAGTTATTTCGTCAAATAAATCATTAACTGAAAGAATTTCATCATCTTTTTTTAATTTATCTGCATTAGTATATAATAAAGAGATTAAATTATCAGTATTAACAACAGCGAGTAGAGGGTGTTCTTTAGTTAATCTTAGTTTTTTTCCATTAATAAATTCTATTTCCAATAGCTTTTCAGTGTTTGAAATATCATATTCCAGTAATTCTGCATTTTCCCATTCATATATTTTCTTTTCTTTATTAAAAGATAATATTCTATCTTCTTTTTGATTAAATTCTTTTATTGATTTATATCCCTTATCTGTAAATACTAATGCATCTTCTGTAAGGCATCCTCTCTTTCCTGCTATTAATATTACATGGGTTCTTGCTATGTCCATCCAGATTCTATTTGAAAGAGAAGTGTAGTTTCCCATCTGAACATAACCTTTTCCAAGATAAATAACCCCTCTATTGCCGAACTTTTTTTTATCTTCTCTGTCTCTTCCTAAAATAATATCATATCCCATCTTTTTGTTTTCTTTATAATTAAATTTTCTATAGTTATACAACTGATGTGCACCCTTCTAGGTGGACAGTTAGAATAGCTAATAGTTCTTTTTATAT
>JBBSYU010000098.1:0-2251 GCA_038045105.1 Nanobdellota archaeon
AGGGATTACTTTAAATTTATAAGTTATTTAATATTTATTAAGTAAACGACATTGCTCTTTAGAGTGTGGTAATCTCTTGCTTGGATTTTAGTCCTGTCTCACCAAATCCATAGCAAACTCCACACTTTAGTGTGGAGTACAAATCCGAAGGATTTGGTGATGTTGATAAGGTGATTAAGATGTTTATCAGAAGCAAGAGATATAAATCATGAAATAAAGCAGAAGCAACTGAAACAAATCTTGTTGATAGGAAGCTTTTAAAAATCAACAGATGCTTTAACTGATAAAAAATATATGATACTGATAATAAATATCAGAAATGTGAAAAATAGCAAGTTTTGCGGATGAGATGATTAAGAGGTTAATGAAAAGATTAATATGTTGAGCAGAGTGTGACGAGAAAAATAGAAACTAAATCAAAATAACAACCTAAGCAAAACAACAGATGAATCGCTTGTTTTATTTATGTACTATCAAATTAGAAAAAAACTTTAGCTGTGACTGGCAATAGCTTTATTATTGTTCTTATTATCCTAAAATGATGAAGTTTTCAAGGAGGTTATATTAAAGATGCTCCAGAGTTTGTTCTGAGGAGTTTTGCTCTTGAATAATCTTTATTTCTTTATCCAGTAATAGAAAAGCAGAAAGAGGATAGGTTTTTTCATTAAAAGTTTTTTTCGTTAAAAGATATGATTTTTTAAATTCATTTAGTCCTCTATAGTCTTCTTGATTAATATTATTCTGATATTTAATTTCAAAAGCAATGTCATCTATTATAAAGTCAATTTCTTTTGTTTTCTGCTTATTTGACCAGTAGAATATATGATCTTGATAATTAAACACGTTTGATTTTATCCGATTTATTAATAATTTTATAAGATGGTTCAAAAACACTCCTTCGCTAATTTTACTGATATAATCATTAAAGAAATTATTTTTGTATCTTAAAAAATTCCCTTCAATACCATATACCCATTTATAAACACAAGACAATATGAATGGGTCTGAAAAATATATTTTTTTTGATTTTGGATAATCTGGTATTTTTTTATTATAATCCATTTTATAAATTATATCTAATATAAACATCTCTTCCAGAGATTCTAAATATTTTGCCGCAGTATTATGAGTATCAATGTCTGTTCCAGAGCGCAAAGATGACCAGGATACTTCAGAGGTATAAGTCTCAATAACTCTTCTTAGCAATTGTTTTGCATATTTTTCTTTAAGATTCAATTTCGCTAAATCTCCAATAATCCATTTTAAGTAAATATCATATGAATAATCAGAGATATTTTTATTTTCATAATATTCATTTATTATTTTTATGAATCCTCCTGTGAGAAGATAGTTCTCATATTCTTTCTGTATTTCCTTAAAATTCAATTTTATTATAGCTTCATCTTTTTTTATTTTTCCAGTTAAATTGAGATTAAAATTAATAGCTTTTAGATATTCTTTGAATGTTAAAGGAAACATTATAAAATGCCTTTTTCCAAAATCTCCTCTTCCAGGCAGCCTTTCAACACTTTTTTTAATGTCAATTGAATTAGAACCACATACTAAAACAAAAGAATCTTTGAATTTTCCTAAATCATAATAATGTTTTATTATAATCTCCCAATCTTCAACAAAAGGTATTTCATCTAAGAAAATATATTTTTTTCCGTTTTCTGAAAAATCAAAAAAAAGATTCAAAAGCTCTTCAAGTTCATTTTTATTTATGTTGTCGCAAGAATAAAATAAAATGTTTTTAGGATCTATTTTTTTATTCAATTCTTTTATTAATTGTTTTATGTAAGATGTCTTTCCAACCTGCCTTGGACCTCTTATTGAAAAAATTCCATTATCAAGATCCTTTATAATTTCATATTTCCAAATAATTTTTTGATTCTTTATGTTTGAAAGATGCAGGTCATTTTTTTCCCAATCTTCATTATCCCACCAGGGATTTGACTCTTTAATAGTTCTTAGTTCCATGCATAATACATGTAATCCAAGGTATTTAAACCTTTCTTTTTAGTTATTTAATTACCAATAATTCCATCTTTTTAGTTATTTAATTACCAATAAATCCAGATGACAGCTGATGATTATAGATTAAACAACTAATTAATAAGAAATTTACATTATCTATAATGTGATGAATATATGTTGGAAATGTAAAAACCCGATGAGTTTTGAATGAGGGGATTAAGATACAGGCCAAAAATCTAACCACACTCTTTAGAGTGTGGTAATCTCTTGCTTG
>JBBSYU010000099.1:0-4729 GCA_038045105.1 Nanobdellota archaeon
ACTTTAAATATGTTACTAAAATAAGTTTGAAGAATTCTCATAGGAGTAATGTAATCTCTATGAAAGATGAGGGCGAGAAGATTTGAGAGAGCAACAGACACCTTCACCTGAAGTATTAATGGACAATTACAAATTATATAATTAAGATAAATTTATAATCTTAAATATTGTTTTATATTTAGGGGAATTAACAAAAAAGAGAGCTCTTTTAGAAAAGTTTATAGATAGGTAAAAGACCTCGGAGAAAAGCTATGAATAAAAAAGGTGATACATTGCTTATTGAAACAGTTACATTTACGCTTTTTAATTTGATTTTTTTTATTGGAATGTTTTTATTTATTTATAATGCTGGAAGCCAGAGCTCTATTTATGAGCAGACTTATGCAAAGCAGATTGCTTTGCTAATTGATAATGCAAAACCAGATATGGCTGTTTTGATTAATGTAAATGATGCAAAAGAAATTGCATTAGATAATAATTTTCCTTTAGATAAAATTTTTGTTATTGATAAGCAAAAAAATATGATTAAAGTGAGTTTAACCAGGGGAGGAGGTTATGGTTATTCTTATTTTTCTGATTATGATGTTAATGTTCAATTAAAAGATGAATGGCTGTCTGTTGTGGTGACAAAAAAACTTGAATAAATAATATAAAAATAAATATTGATAATGTGAAAGATGGAGGAAATGTTGGGTAGAGAGTAAGCGAGAGATGAATTGTTTAAAATTGCCTTAAACTACAATCTCTATATGCCTAACTAAATCTCGGCATTAAGATACAGATACTAAAAAAGATGGAAATAAAAAAATAATATGGAGAAAAACTAAAATGGATAAAAAAGCAGGAGAAAAGTTATTGACTATCTGGTGGTTTATTGTACTTGGTGTTATTGGAGGGGGAATTGGAATTGGAATTATTATTTTTATGAGTGCGAGTGTGAATACAAATGGTGTTGAATCTGGAATTTTAGGCGAGAGAATAATCGGATGCATTTCTGAAAATGGTTATTTGAAAAATAGTGTTTTGAATAAGGATTTTGATATTTTTAAGGAATGTGGTATTGATAAAAGATTTTTTAGGAGAGGAAGTAATTTTTATTTTAATGTTTCGGTTTACAATAATGGAATTGTTATTACAAATTTTACAGCAGGAGATTATAGTTTTGAAAGAGATTGCTCAATTGTGAATAAGGTATCTGCAAGCAAATTTGCAAAATGCTCTGAAAAAACAGAGATTGTTTTGAATGATAAAAATGAAATTATTAAGATTCATGTTTTAACAGGCTCTAATCAGCAGGGAGGGAGGATAAACTAAATATTAGTAATGTAAATAAATTTAATGAGGATGAGTAGAACAAGTGAGAGATTCATGAAAGATGCTCTGAACTACAATCTCTAAAATGCTTAACCAAATCTCGGCATTAACATTACTAATAAAAAATAAAGCGAAAAAATGGCAATTAATAAAATCAACAAACATGCGCAAATTGGAACAACATTAACATGGTTTACTGCATTCATAATTATATTTTTTATAATTATTATATTTTTGTCAGCTACAATTGTTAGTTCTGGCAGGAAATATGTTTCTGGGTATGATACAATTACCTTGCAGGAATATTCTGGAAATCTTGAAATGCAGAAAAATTTGTTTAATGTTCTTAACAGCAGAATTGAATTTGATGAAAAATCTCTTCAGATTAAGGATATATTAAGGAATATTGACATGTATAATCTTGGTGATGATAAGAAAAATGAATTAAAAACAAAATTGAAAAAACAGACAGAGGATATTCTAAAAGATTCTTTAGGTGCTGATTGCTATGTTTTTCAGGCTGTTTATGGAATAGAGAATCCTGAGGAAACATTGAAAAAAGTTTCTGGAATGCAGGGTAGTAATTATGTTTCTGGTTTTATTGAGAAAAGCAGTTTAGAATTCAGCAGTTCTCCTGAAGGGGGAAGTTATTCTGGTTATTCTGAAAAGCAGAAACAAAAATTGTTTGAAAGTGCTTCGGGAATTATGCTTTTGAGAGAAACTACAATGAATGCTTTTGGGGTTGATACAAAAGAAAATCAGATGATTAGAATTAAATTTTATAGTGGAAAGTGTTTATAATAAAAATATTAGGAGGAAAATTGGTAATGTAAAAAACTGATGAGTTATGCAGATGAGAAGATTAAGCGAACTCAACAATCTCTTATCGCATCGGCATTAACATTACTGATAAAAAAATAAAATGATACAAAAAATTACAAAAAACAAAAAAGCAAATATTCCAATTACACTTTTAGTGTTGATGACGCTGGTTTTAACAGTTTATGCTCTTTATTCTTTTAACACTCATATGAATAAAGTTTCAGCAGAAATTAAAGATTCAAGATTTTTGGATTATATTTATGCAAGAGAAAATGAAATTAATTTTTATGTTAGTGATATGATTGAGATGGCTGCTTTGAAAAGTTCTGAGGATAAATCCTTGTTTATTGACAATTTCAGAAAGGAATTATTCAAATATAAGAAAAATGAAAGTTTTATTTTTGAAGAGCTTAATCAGGTTGAGGCACAGATTAATAATGAGAATGTTGAAATGAATGATAAAGAGGTTTCAATAAACCTAAGCATTAAGATTGAAAAAAAATTCCAGGATAAGTTTATTATTTCTTATCTTTATAAGAAAAAGTTTGTGAAGAATTTTTGATGATTATTGATATCTGTAATAATTATATTTAATAGGGGGCGAGATGATTTGCAAGAGAGCAGATAACAGAACTTTAAGCTACTAAACTGATGAGATTATTTACTTTTTACATTACTAACTTACTGAAAACCTTTTCAAGAAAGGTTTTTAAAGTATTAACTACTAATTAAAATATAGGTTATAAAAAAGATGGAATTAAGGAAGATAAATAAAAAAGCACAGGATAGCCCAAGTGTCCTGGGGGTAGTATTTAGTATTGTGTTGATTGGACTTGTTGTAGTAATGCTTATATTTTTCTTCATGAAAGGAACTGGTAGTTGGTCTGATTTTTTTGGTAATATATTCGGAGGAAGCAGTGTTAATGTTCCGAATGTTGTAACTGGATGCAATCTCGCTTGTAGCACAAATAACAAAGAAGATTATTGTAATCTCAAAAGAGATGTAGTATTCATTAAAGGGGGAAAGAAAGAACAATGGACTTGCCAAGAACTTCCAATGAGAATTCCTATTCCAGAAGGATTAAATTCTTGTGATATTCAGTGCAGCAATCAGGTTGTAAAATGTAAAGAACTTGCAATTTCGAATTGCAGAGGGTTAGACCCTGCTAAATGCACTATTGACTGGGTTACAAGTGTCAATGTTGCTGATTATCAAAAGAATAATTTAGGCGCTGGAAAAACTTATCTTGCAATTGATGATTTGACTGGTTATGTTACTGATATTGCAGAAGCAAATCAGTATAAAGCACAAGGAATGGTCTGTGTTAAATTGGTTAAGGCATAAATAAGTCCTATTCTATTTGAATTTATTGATGAGGTATTGGTAATGCAATAATCTTGAGAATTGTGAGGTAGTTGATTAAGCGATTATGCATGTCATCTTTATCTCTTGCATATCACAACATAACTCTGGAGTATTACCCTTACCAAACTCAAAAAATCTTTCCTTGATGAATATCTGGAAAGATTAATTCTTTTTTATTAGTAACCTAAAAACTGATAAGTTATGCAGATGAGATGATTAAGTTATGATGAGTAAATCAACTTCTTACAAAACTAAATCACTAATTAAACAAAGGCATTAAGATACAGACAGCCCTTTTTGCTAGAATATAAGTTCAAAAATAAAATTTTTGAAAGTCACAGCAAAAAGCCCCAGGGGTAAAACAGATAATAAATGTATATAAGAATATTTATTAACTTATTTTAATTAATATTAGTGAGGTAAGAAGATGGATTTTGGATTTAATGACAAGAGAAAGAATAAGAATGACAAGAGAGCTAAATCTAGATATAACAGATATAAAAGAGGCGGGGCTCTTAGGGTTGAGAAGAAGGAAGACAGAAAAACAGATAGGTAAATATTTATAAGTTATTTATTCTTGATAATCAAGAGGTGAAAAAATGAATGAGAAAATTTTAAGGTGGTTGTATTATATTGCATGGTTAATAGGTCTTTTTGCAGTAGCAGTTTTAGTTTATGGAATTATCATTTCTCTGAAAAAATAAAATGAAACTCGATATAGAATTATTGAATTGGCTTGGTAATTTTATAAATTTTTTAATTTTTGCATATCTCTCTATTAATATTGTGGGAACCAAATGTTTTAGCGTCTTTCAAATTAGTTTATCTCTGATTGGATTGTTAGCTACAATTTTTATACAGGTAATCTCCATTGTAATCAGGCACAATATTAAAAAAAGAGGTGCATTATGATAATAACTAATGAAAATATATTTCTTATTGTATTAGGGATAATCTGGATTATTGGAGCTGTGCTGCAGGATTTAAAAAGAAGAGAGGTTGATAATTTATGGAATTTCAGCTTAATTGCATTTGCATTATGTTATAGGGTGGGTGTTTCTGTGTTTTTAGGAGATTATTGGTTTACGCTTAATGGAGTAATAGGATTTGTAATATTTCTAATTTTGGGAAATATATTTTATTATTCAAAAATGTTTGCTGGAGGAGATGCAAAATTAATGATTGCTTTAGGAGCTATTCTTCCTCTGAGTTACAGCTGGCTAGTAA
>JBBSYU010000100.1:0-7857 GCA_038045105.1 Nanobdellota archaeon
ACTATAAAAAATCTTCTTGAGGGGGCTGCAGGAGGTGCAATTGGAAGAACCCAGATAATGACTGGTGCAGGAGGATGGAATAATGCCTGTGAAAAACTTGTAAGTGAAAATAAATACCAGTCATTACAGCAATGTCTTGTTGATAAAAGTTCTGATATAGACAAGGATGTAAAGATATATTCAGATAAAATGCAGGAAACAAATAAAATGATACAGGATATTGAAAAACAAGTTGGAACAACCTCTACAGGTAATTTGGGTTTAACAAGCACTGTTGATTCAAAAAAAGTTGAAGAAGAATTCAAAAAGAAATTTGATAATTTCTGCAAAGATGCTCAGGGAAGTATAACTCTTCCTAATAAAGAAAAAACTCAAGTTTCAATTAATGGACAGGATGGATTATGTTCCTGGGAAGGACTGACTCACGAGCAAAGAAGAGATATAATGACTTATCAGAACATGAAAAATTCAGGAGGAAGTTCTGTCCTAGGCAATCTGGCTGATAAAGAATTAGGAACAACAGCTTTAAATGCAAAGAATTCTGCTGACTTGAAAAAAGTGCAGACAAATATAGATTCAAACACAAAAAAGAATAATATTGGAATAAGCACTCTTAATCCTGCTGGTGATAATTTTGTTTTAGGAGATATTAAAAATATTGGAAAAGGAGATTCTAATAATGAGGTTTATAAGAATTTTAATTCAGGCTCCAGTGTTGTTAGAGTTTATATTCCTGTTACTAAAGTTTTTGGGAGCAAAACTTTTAGCGCTGATAGCGAGGTAGCTGGAAAAGAAGTTCTTGTTGAAGTTATTAAATCAGATAAGACAGGAACTTATAATCCTTCTTCAAGTGGAAAAATTTTAAGCATTGATGGAAAACCTTTAAGCTCAAATGCAACAGCATCTGTCAGAGATTATATGAGTTTGGCTGGAATAGATAAAATTAAAGAAACTAGCCAGCAAACCTATCACAATCCTGTTTTTAATCCTGATCAACAATTAGTTAAATATTTTGAAACAGCTCCCTTTAAAGGACTTCCTTCTGAAGTCATATTTGATGTTCAAAATGGATGGTATGCTGAAATGACTTATATTATAAGTGGATTTGGTGTTCCATATGATGAGTCAGGAAGAGTTGTTAATTTTTATATATGCAATGTTGGTGAAAATGGATTAATTGAATTTAAGCAGGGAGGAGATGATATCTGCAGATATTATAATTCAATGACTGGTGCTGAAATAAACTTTCCAGGAATAAGTTCTGCTGATGCAAGAAATCTTGTTGTGAAAGCACAGCAAGCTATTATTGATGCTGCAAAACAATATGGAAAATCAAAAGTTGCAATAAATGGAAGAACATTTGGAAGTGGAAAATCATTTGGTGGTGGGGAGGGAAGATGCACTGATTTTATGAGTCCAAGTGACTGCAATATTTTGTTCAATGTCTGTGATCCTGTAATCTGCCCTTCCTCAAGATGTAATTTAGGAGGAAAATTCAGAGTTGATAATGTTATTGCCTCTGGAATTATTGGAAGCCTGACATTATGCCTTCCGAATATGCAAGAGGGAATAGCTGTTCCTATCTGCCTGACAGGAGTTCATGCCGGATTAGAAAGTTATATGAGTATTTTGAATTCAACTGTTCAGTGCCTGGATGAAAGTTTAAAAACAGGAAGAAATATTGGGATATGTGATGAAATAAAAAGTGTTTATATTTGTGATTTCTTTTGGAAACAAGCACTTCCTTTTTTAAATGCAATGATTCCAACAATGCTTGAAAATATGTATGGGCAGGGTGTGAGGGGTGGTGGAGAGTATACAACTGTGAGGGGTGCATGGGAAAATATGAATGGGGCTGTTAATTATTTTAATAATCAGTATACTGCAAATTCAATGCAGGCATTTAATATGCGTTCATTGGATTCTGCGGGTTCTAATTATTGCAGATTATTTGTTTCAAATGGTTCTGTTGGAGTAAACGACATATTTAACAGATTAATAGAGCCTGATAGTCCTCCACAATATAATGCATGGTTTAGTGAAGATGTAATGACAACTGCAACAATACCTCCTACTTCACATTATAAAGTATATTATCATATTTTTGCTGGAAAGGATTATGGCGCCTCATATAGCATTTATCTTAAGAATATTCCTGAAATGAATCAGGTTATGGGGCAGACTTATTCTGTTGCAAATGGATATATTCCTCTTGGCTCTCAGGCTGATGAAGCAAAAGACTTTGTTGCACCTTCTGGATATAAGCAATTATGCATTAATGTAAATGGAAAAGAAGAGTGTGGTTTTGGAAAAGTTTCAACTTCTTATGCATTAGATAGTTTATCTGATATTTATGCACAAGAGCAATTGAAAACAGGAATAACTGGAGAGAGTCAATGCGTTGCTGGAACACCTGGGACAACAACTAATATAGCTATTCCAAATGCACAGGCTGCTGCTGAACAGGCTAATAATCCCCAGATATATAATCAGGGAATAATAAGAGTCTGTGCAAGTGAAAATCCTGGAAAAAAGATTCTTCCTAATGGGCAGGCTGATACTACAAATTCTACTTATGACAGATGGAAACAGGTTGGTTATTGCGATGATGTTACAATAAAATGCTGGTTAGACACAAACTCTGTTAAAAATATAATTCAAAATAAAGATATATTAAAATCTGTTTTGGGCAATGTTGATTTGAGCATTTTAGGTGAGGAAAATTTCATGACAGATGACATGAGCATAAGTGTTGCAAATGCAGCTGAAAAGGCTATAAATGATTTGGTGATAAATCCTGTTGATTCTCGAGAAACAATTCAGGTTAAGATAGGAAGCATTGTTAGTGATTTGGATAGATTATCAAGGATTGCAAGCAATAATGTTCATAGAGCAAGAGCATTGTATTTAATGGCAAATCTTTACAGGAAAGTTGCAGAGAGTTTATTGCCTAAGCTGGATGTTTCTGCCAATGCACAAGTTCCTTTAGGAGTTCCTGCTATTCCTGTTTCAGATTCCAGCAGTTCTAGCAGTTCTGATTTTAGCAATATTCCAGGGCCTGCTGACGAGCCTGGAATGACTCCTCCTCCTGCGCCTGTTCCTGTGCCAGAAGATAATACTGGAAATTTGAATAATGCTAATCCAAAACCTTTGACATTTGAATTTGAAGATGGAACTAATGAAGGAAATCTATATTATATTTATGATAAAAATGAAAATAAATGGTATTTTCAGTCAAATGTTGGAGAAGAATTGCATCTTGTGGATGATAATGCTGCTTTAACAAGTTCTGGAATGAGTTCAAAGAATCAGGCATTTATTATCGGGCTTGCTGGAAAAAACTGCAATGATGGATTAAAATTATTAGTTGCAAGAGCAATTAAAAATGAAGAGGGTGGATATTTCTTTAGCGCTAGCGTAAAAGTCTATAGCCAAAGCAAGAAATCAAGAGTTTTTAATCTTAATAATGACAAGGCTGACTGCGCTTACTGGGAGAATAGTTTGAAATAAAAAAGAGACAAATATTGGTATTGTAAAAACTGATAAGTGATTAAGATAAGTGATTAAGATAAGTAAGAGTAATAAAAAAAACTGATAAACTACAAATCAATAGATGTAACATATTTAAAATTTGTATGATACTGATAAAATAAATATTGGTAAAAAGTATCAGTAATGTCAAGAACTCTGGAATAAATTCCAGAGCGTGAGTTCTTGAGCATGATCCAAAATGCCTTTGGTATCTACGGACTAAAGTCACATAGCGTTAACAAAGAGCATTTTGGACATGTAAAAACTGATGAGTTATGTAGATGAGTGATTAAGCGAAAAAACAGAAGCCATAACTCGAATGATTAGAGATTACAAATAAATTAAGAAATTTTGATTGTCTTCAAAAACTTTTATGGTTTTTGAATGAAACAGAAATTAAAATTTCTGTGGACTATGGACATCAAAATTTTAATAATCCAACATAAATTTCAAATTCATAAAGAATAAAAAGGATGTTTTATTATGTTATTATATTATACTTAAAAATCATCTTATACTTAAAAATGGCTGTGAAATTAAATTGCGGAAGAGGAGGAGAATCCCTCACTGATGAAGAGAAGGATATTGTTCTTAGAATTTCAGAAGCGCATTCTGAAAAAATATCCAGATATATTAAAAATATAAATTCTTTTGATGTGCATTTAAAATGCCACAAAAAGAAAAGCAATGTCAAAAGATATGAGATTGCTGTCAGGATTACTGGAGATGGAATGATTTTTGAGGCAGAAACTGATGAATGGGATTTAAAAAAAGCTGCTGTTAAGGCTTTTGATAAAATTCTGAGTGAGATTGAGCATAGGGTGAGGAAGGAATAAAAGGAGAAATTTGTATTCTAAAAATATATTAGTAATAAAACAGAAAAACCGCCTGAGCAACTGAGAATCAGCTTTGTGATATTATGCATTACTAATAAAATCATATTTTTTAAGGTGTTTGTTTCAAATTTGTGTCTTTAACTCTTGATTCTAATCTTTGCTGTCTTTTTTCAGCTCTTACTTCTTTAAATACACCAATTCCAAATCTTACTCCCTCGCCTAATAATGAAGCTGCTGTCAGTGCAAGAGGAATATAATTATAGGGCTGATTATATTCTTTTGTTAAATTATTTAAAACTGATAATTGATAAGAGAGTAATTTTAATCCCATTAATGCTCCAGAAACCATTGATATAGCTCTTAAGGGTGTTAGGAGTGCATCATAACATTCATCTGTTGCTATTTTTCTTAAAATAGTTGGAGAGGCATCTGGAAATAATGCAACTGCAGCTATTGGTTTTATAAAAAAATTATAAGTATATTTTAGGTTTTCTAAATGGCTCATGAAATAATCTTATTTTAGGGGTTTTTAAGGATTTAGATGAGAAAGTAAGTATAATAGACAATACAAACATAATACTCTTAATTTAGTTTGACAGAATTAAGGCTTTATTCAAGTTCTATATTAATTGGTAATCTTAAATTGATTTTTTTTAATAAACTTCTTAACACATCTGCTCTTTTTTTATAACTAAGAATATTAATACTTGTAACTTTATCAGTTTGATCATCTCTTCTTACAAAAATTCCTGGTTCAACTTCTTCTGCATAACTTTCTGAAGGCTCTCCAAAAAAGACTTCTAAAAAGTCAGATTCTTCATCATAATAGATATTATATGTTTTTGATTCCATTTTCGATAAAAAAGTATGCGGGGAACAGGATTCGAACCTGTGTAGCACTAAGCACTTGGTCCTAAGCCAAGCCCGTTTGACCGCTCCGGCATCCCCGCAAATAATAAAGCATTTATCTAGCTAATATTTATTTGATAAATGCTTTTTATTTCAATAAAATCAAATTTAATTAATATAAAAAGGTTGCTGAATAGTCATTTTATGTTATAGATTTGTTTTTAAACTAATGATAATTTAATTTTTTATGCTACGCTTAAGTTATTGGGAAAGAGGAAAAAGACCTGAAGGAGCTTTAGGTATAGAAATTAGTGAAAGTTCTTTATCTTTAGCAGGAAGATTGGATGAAAGATTTTGTGGTTCAGAAGTTTCTATACAAGGAAATACTTATGAGCATAGAGTTCACGGCGGGATTATTAAAATAGTTCATAAACAATCTCCAGAAAGAGGTATGCATGCAGATATTGAACTAAGAGGTGAAACCTCTCTTATAATAGAACAATTAGCATTAAAAACAGATTTGCCTTATGCTGATAGAGAGGTTGAAAAAATAGATGGGTAAAAAGGTAATTGAAATATATTCTTGATTATAGTTTTATTTATATATTAAAATATTATTAAGATAGACATGAGTAATTTAGAAACTGATTTGAAGAATTTGGTTAGCGAGGAGCTTGTTGAAGTTGCTTGGCATGCAGATTATCCTTTAAATCAGGGAATTGGTTTATGGAGTTTTATTCAGGCATTTCAGAGAGGAGGTTTTATTGTTGATGTTAATCATGGGGAGAAAAAAGCTGAGTTCTTTTTAACAAGGGAAGTTCTTGGAGAGCATTATGAATTTCATTCTCAAATGAGTTTTGACCAAATTTCAAGAGGCTGGGGCAGAGGGCCTAAAGGTTCTCCTCCTCGTTTATATGATTCTATTTGTGCAATTTATGATTTAATGGAAAGAGAAAAATTTCCAAGAAAAGATTTAAGCAGTGATAATTTAAATAAGAGAAATTTTTGGCAGGACTTTAGATATGGTGATTCTAAGAGAGTTAGAAGATTAATGGAAGAAGAAATGAAAGTTTATTTTGATAAATATCAAGAACATTTATTTATACCTGTTTCTGGCAATGTTCCAAAATTAACAGAACCCAGATTAATCCATAGAGTTATGGAAGAATTTCCTTTATTTTTATTTGACCTTTCAGATAATATGAGAGATTTGAGATTTTTAGCTGAAGAAGCTGCTGAAAAAAATGGATTTGATTCTTTGTTGGCAGTGGGAACTCCGTGTGCTGAAACTATGCTGGAAGGTTTTAATGTCGATGATTTTCATCCTGGCTTTTATCCAAGTGAATCCACTTTAATTGATTTATTTCTTGGAAGATATTTGCATAGATTTTCCTTAATTAAAGGTTATAACACTTGGAATAAAGAGAATCAGCTAAGAGATTTTGTTGTTTCTAAAAGAAATGCTTTTTCTTATGGTTGTCTACTAGGATTTCCAGATGAAATTCGGAATACGGCTGGAATATTTTACTGATCTTAGAATTACTCTTCTCTTTCTTTTTTCTTTGCTGCTTTTGTCTCCGCTTCTTTGACTTTTAATTTTTCTTCTAAACCAAGTTTGTCTAATAATTCTTTATATCTGTTTCTTATTGTTACTTCTGTTATTCCTGCAACATCTGCTACTTCTCTTTGTGTCTTTTTTTCATTGTTTAAAAGAGCAGCTACATATAACCCTGCTGCTGCAATTCCTGCTGGCCCTCTTCCACTTGTTAGTTCACTTCCTTCTGCTTTTTTTAGAATCTTTAGAGCTTCATTCTGGGTTTTTGGGGATAGCTTTAGGACGCTTGCAAATCTATGAATATAGTCTTTAGGTGATGATGGTGTTACTTTTATTCCTAGTTTTCTTATTATGAATCTATAAGTTCTTCCTATTTCTTTTCTTTCAACATCAGAGGCTGCTGAAATTTCATCTAGAGTTCTTGGAATATCATAGGAACGACAGGCAGCATAAATACAGGCTGCAATTACAGATTCCATACTTCTTCCCCTTACTAATCCTCTTTGAAGAACAAACTGGTATATTCTTGATGCTTCATCTTTTACAACTTCAGGAAGATTAAGAAAAGAAGCAACTCTTCTTAATTCTGTCATTGCTAATCTTAAATTTCTTTCAATTGAAGTTGAAACTCTTTCCTGCCATTTTTTTAATCTTAGAAATTTTCTTGTTGAACCTGCATCTAATTTATATATGTCTGAAATTTCACCAACATTTGTTGTCAAGCCTTTGTCAAATTTCTGCATTGATAATGGTGCTCCGCCTCTTCCTTTTTTATCTCCTGAATCAAAACTAC
Organism: Nanobdellota archaeon; assembly: GCA_038045105.1. GTDB lineage: Archaea > Nanobdellota > Nanobdellia > Pacearchaeales > GW2011-AR1 > ARS1285. The sequence goes on from JBBSYU010000100.1 coordinate 7,565, forward strand.
CCTGCAATTCTTGAGAAGAGTCAACCATTTTTTCTTCAACAACTGTTCCACAATCATTGCAAAAAATTTCTCCTCTCTGCTCATCCCAATTTAAATTAATTCCTCCGCATTCAGGACAGCGTTTTACACTTGAACTCATGTTAAATTTCAATTTAAACCTTTTATAAAGGTTTAGTAAAGTTTATAAATAAAAATGAGCAGAATGGTTTATAAAGCTTTCTATTGTTTTGTTCTGCCGGAATAACCTTATGGTTGAATTATATTCTCCAAAAATAGCCTGTTTTTTATTTTTC
>JBBSYU010000101.1:0-7180 GCA_038045105.1 Nanobdellota archaeon
CTGCTTCATATAGCACTGTTTTATTAGAAAACACTGCTGAAGGAGGAGTTCTTTTAGACATGTTTATCACTGGAAATGATTGGCCTGCTGCTGATGAAGAAATGGGAAGATGTCAGAATGTTAATCATCTTGGTGTTGCTCATGATGGTTATGTTAATTACTTACCATTAGGAGCATTCAGATACTATGTTGAAAATGGAGCATTCTCATCAAGAGATGATGATGAAGATGACAATGGTGACTATGACTCACTTATTGTTAGAGATGTTGATACTGAAGGATATCTAAATATCCATAGACAACTTAATGCTGGATTTGAAGAATCTATGTTTGATGAAGCTGAAATTTTACAAGCTAATTCTATTGGAATTAGTGGAATAAAATCAAGCAATGTATATCTTGCAAACATCCTATATCCTGGAAGCGCTGGAATGTCTTTGACATTCAAGCTTAGTTTGCCAGAGCCATGCTATGGTGAATTCGAATCAGGATCTGATGGAAGCATCTTCTTCTGGGGAGAAGCTATCTAAATAGAGATTTATTTTTTATTTTTTATTTTTTAAATTTTTTATTTAACCTTGAAGGAAAGAAAGGTGATTAATAATCAATGAAGAGATTGATTATTTGAACAAAGAATATTGATTAATGTAAATTAAATTTAGGAAATTTCATTAACCTAAATTTAAGATAATAGGTAAGTGCATATACCTTAGAGATATGGGTGTTGTAGAGCAGAGAGATTAAAATTAACCAAATACGCTTAATCAACAGATACCCTAACTGACAAAGAACATACAATTCCAATGGATAATATCAGTAATGTTAATGCCGAGAGAGATGAGTGATTGGAGAGAAGTTAGGTAAGTTAGTAAGTAGTTATGAATGAGAGCAACTACAAACTCGCTTAATCAACTGAAGCCACAACTCATAAAGAATATACAATACCAATAAATAATAAAATATCAGTAATGTCAATACCTTAAGAGATGTTGGTGAGGAGATTTAGGTTGGTAATGAGTAATCAAAATAAACTGAAAACCCTCTTAATCAACAGATGCCATAACTGATAAGAGATTTACAATACTAAAATAAATTACCAGAATAAATCATAATCTATGATACTTTTTCATCAGTAAAAAGTAGTTACTAATATTTAAATAGCATAAAATCACAACTAAATAAAAATAAGGATAAAGATGGGAAGAAAAACAATAAAATCAGGTAAAATATTGTCTTTGACATTATTTACATTAGTTTTAATTTTATTAAGCTTAAGTATTTTCAGCGCTTATCAATTATTATGCCTGAAAAAAGGAGAGATAATCAAGTTTTCAGAATGCAATCCTTTAATGAAAAATTATTATTGCAATTCAAACTTTTATTGCTCTTATTGTGTTTTTACAGGAAGCAATGGAAAACCATGCCCTGCTATGATAAACAAATGCAATGCTTTAGGATTGTCTTGCAATTCAGATAATAACAATGCTACTCTTGATAAAACTCCTCCGAAAATTTCAATGTGCAGTCCTATTAATAATAGTTATTCTGGAGCAACAAGGCAAATTATAAAATGCAGTGCTGATGAAGTCTCAACATGGTATTATAGAGATTTTTCAGATAGCAAGTGGACTAAACTCTGTGACAGAACAATATCTTGCATGAAAACAGTTAGTTTTGATGAAGGGCCACAGCATATTGTAATAAAAGCTGTTGACAGAGCTGGAAATGAAGCACAGGTAGAAAGAGTATTTGCTGTTGACAGCAACAAGCCTAAAATACTTAAGACTTATCCAAAAGAAGGTTTTTCTAATGGAGAATTTTTTGTTGAATTCAAGGAAGAGAATCCCAAAACTTTAAAATTATTTTATGGAAATAAAAGCAAAGATGTTGTTTTAACTGAATGTGATATTCAAAAGAGCAAGACTATTTGTGATGTTAGCGCTGTTGTTACTGAATTTGATGGAAAGACAATGCCATACTGGTTTGAATTAACAGACATAGCAGACAGCAAAGCTGTTTCAAAGAAGATTTATCTAAAGGTTGATATTTCTGCTCCCGAAATATTAAATCCAACTTCATTCTGGACACAGGGAACTGGAAAGAACAATAAGTATATTTATTTCAATATTAATGTAAAAGAACCTAATCTTGATTCTATTGAATATAATGATAATTCTGGAAGCTGGAAAACTTTATGCTCTAGTTTAAAGAATGGAAAGTGTGAAAAGAAAGTTACTTTCTCAAAGAAAGGGCATCATTCAGTTGATATCCAATTAACAGATGATGCTGGAAATTCAGTTGCCAAAAGAATTGAGTTTGATGTTTGATTGTTGAAAGGGATTCTTGATAGTATAACTATTTTTGTAATGTGATGAACTTATGAGATGTTGGTGAGGAGCAAGAGTTATGAATCAGATGCTCTCGCGAAAGAAACAGATGCCATAACTCAAAAAGGTTTGTTATGATACCAAGAAATAAGTATTGGCAATATAAATTCTTAGAAGTTATGCAGATAAGGAAATTGAGATGTTGGTGAGAGCATAATAAAAACTGATAACTCTCAAATGAACAGATAAAACATATCTCAAGTCATAGACAATTCCAATAAATAATAATTCTAGTAATGTATAAACTGATAAGTTATGAAGATGAGAAGGTTTTAGAGAGCAGCAGGTTTTTGAAATCAACTAAACTTTCGCTTAATCAACAGATGCCCCATATCCTAAGTTATTGATGATTCTGATATGTTAGTAATGCAAATAAGTCATAATCTAATCATGGTTCTTATTTTTTCATTAAAATTCATTGCTCTTTCCAAAGAGGTTTTGGCTTTATTTTGCATTGCTATTTCACCCATTTCATATGTGAATCTGCCTCTTTTTTCTTTTTCATTGTGATAATCCTGCATTAATTCTTTTGCTTTCTCTTTTCCCAATATGTCTGTGGAATCTATGTTTGCATTTTTAAATTCCTCAATTAAACTTTTTTCTATTTTGCCTGTTAAATAAAAATAATAAATTAAAGCAAAATAAACTGTTGAATGTATTGACTGGTCTGTTATAATCTTAATTCTGCTGTTTTCTAATAGTGCTCTTGCCATATAAAACATAGAATAATAACTTGAATTTATAACCCATAAATATCCATTAAAATTAGGGTAGCCTAATTCTATTTTTTTGTTTTTATCTGATGAGACTAAAAACAATAATTTTGCTGTATTAAAAGAATCCTGCGAGTTTTTTAGAAAGAATCTTGCATATCTCCCTTCTGAATCCTTAGATATTTTTCCTTCCCTGATGAGCTGTTCAGCATTATATTTGGCTTGTTTTATTGATTTTTCATCTAGCATTTTTTAATATTCTATAATAATTTTCTCCTCCAAATATTATTATATGTTTATTCAGAGTTTCATTTAAAATATTAATTTCATCTCTTTTTGAGAGCATTTCATAAGCGCTTTTTACTGAAATTACATTTATATCAAATCTTTTTGAGAAATTATCAGCCAGATTATTTAATGTCTTTTCAATTTTATCTAAATTGTTTTCATTATCAGTTATAAATAAAATATCTATATCTCTTGGATTTTTTGTTTCAACAGCAGAGCCAAATATTAAAAATATAAAAAAATCCTGTTTTAGATGCTCTAAACAGTCATCAGTAAACAGAGATAGAGTTTTGCCCTTATCTAAAAAATCCTTTTTTCTCATTGCTTCTATATAATTCAGGAAAGAATGGTTTTCTTTATAGTTTAATGACAGCAATTCTTTATTGTCTTTTGTTATAAAATTATTTTCAATCAGATATCTCATTGATCTATGAACAAGAGGATATGGCTTTTTCATTATCTCTGAAACCTGTTTAATAGAGAATTTTTCATTTATTTTTGAGGCAAATACCCCTATTATTTTAGTTTGGGTTTTGGTTAGCATGTTTTTGTTATTTAATCAATATAACTATTTAGATATATAGCTATATCTTTTTAGTTATATAAATGTTTTGGTATCAGTAATGTGATAAATTTTAAGAGTTTTGCAGATGAGGAGATTGAGATGTGAATGAAAAGCAATAATCTATGGAATCAGAAGCCATAACTTAATCAACAGATGCCTTAACTGATAGAAATATATGATTCTGATATGTTAGTAATGTATAAGACTTTTAAGAGATGTTGGTGAGGAGATTAAGCGAGGAGAGGATGTTCTTAATATTTGCTTTCAAGAGCAAATATTAAAAAGGGTGAGAATTCATAATCTTTTAGGTTTTATTTAAAATGGCATCATATTCAGAATATTACAAGAGAAGAATGCAGGCTAAATTTGATTCTTCAGAATCAAATAAAAACAGCCCTTTTAAAAAAAGTCCTGGGGCAAAAATAAAAAGAGGAATAATGGATATTCATGAGAAAGCGCATAAAACTGGTGCAAGGGGATATAAAGATATTTTAATAGTGCTGATTATTGTGTTTTTGGTTTCTATTTGTGGACTGCTTTTTTATATTCTAGAAAATCCAGCAAAAACAATGTTTATTTTAATTACAGGGCTTGGAATTGGATTTTTTATTTTATTTTTATTGCATAGATTATATGAAAAATCATTGAATAAGGCAAGCAGGGAAACAATTTTGTTTTTTGTTTATCTGCTTTTGATGATAAACATGTATTTAGGAATTAAAGTTTATTCTATTGAGTGGGCATTTTTAGGGTTTATAATTGCAATTGTTATTTTTTATGATGCAAAAATAGATTCAAGATTTTTAATCCTGCCTGCTCTTTTATTGCTAGGATATGTCCCTTTTTTATTAATTGCCAAGTTTAACAGTCTTGCTGAAACAATTGCAATTTATGTTTATTATTTTTTAGTCAGCGGTGTTGGATTGCAATTAATTGAGCATATGAAAGAGATAAATAATTCTCTTGATTTTGGAGAATGGATTAAGAAAAAGCTTGAGAAAACTAACTGGATAGGATATGTTGTTTTCTTTGGAATAGCAAGTATTTTATTAATTGTTTTGAACAGAATAAAACCAGTAGAAATATGGAAGTGGACATCTGTGTATGTTTTTGTTGTTTTTCTTGCGCTTTATTTTATTTCCACTATGAAAGAGGAAGACAAATATGACAAATAAAATACTAAAAAATCTTGATTATCTGATTCCAGCTGCAATCTGGGTTTTGATATTTGGAAAAAATGTTTTTTCCAGATTTGTTCTTGTTGATTATTCTTTACCAACCTTTTTTGATTCCTTCAAACTCTTGGAAATGAATAATTTCACAGGAATCTTGTCTATTTTTGATATTCTTAAGCTAATACTTGCTCCTCTTAATCTTCTTTATCTCTTGTTCACACTTTCAATTCTTATTGCAATGTTTGTTTCTTATTTTTACATTAAAAGAACATTCAGAGAAAAGCCGTTGATTTTTTCAATGTTTTTCTCACTGATTTATTTTTTCAACCCTTTTGTTTATTCAAGAATAATGATTGGGCAGATAGGAGTCTTAATCTCTTATTTGTTAATACCTGTCTTTTTATTTTATGTCTTTAATTTCCTAAACACGCTTAACTCTAACCCTAATCCTCATAACTTATCAGATTGGAATAAAAAACTAACTCCAACATTTATGTTGGAGAATTTTAGGTTAGTTTTTCATTCTAAATCCCCAAATCCAATACAAACTCCACACTTTAGTGTGGAGTACAAATCCGAAGGATTTGGTGACATAACTATTATTGATAAGAAAAGAAAAATTGGTTTGGACTATGGACAACCAATTTTTAAAAGTATTGTCAAACTAGCATTATCTTTGACATTAATCTCCTTATTTTCAATACATTTTTTTGCTTTGAATTTCCTTATATTCCTTGTTGCATCCTTTTTTTACTTTTATAAAAATCCAGGAAAAAACACTAAAAAATACCTGATTTCTTTAATCTCAATAATAATCCTCCTGATTCTCCTGAATTCTTTCTGGCTGCAGGGATTTTTCTCAAATAAGATGTTTTCAGCAATTGACTCAAGCCATGAAAATTTCTTCTCCCCTAAAATGTCAAAGGATATTCCAGCAGTGGCAAAAATAATTGGAATGTATGGTTTTTGGAGGGAAAATGCCTATTCAACACCTTACCAGCAGTTTCCTTATGCTATAACTGCCTTAGGATTGATTATTCTAGTTATTCTAATGCTAACAAGCTATTTTTTATCAGATGACAAAAATTCCAAATTTTTCTATTGCTTATTCTGGCTTGGATTAATCCTTGGAACAGGAATATCTCATCCATATACAAAACCTTTTTTTGATTTCTTGTTTAATTATCTTGCTTTTTTCAATGGTTTCAGGGACAGCCATAAATTTGTTTCACTAATAGCATTATCCTATGCTTATCTCATACCTCTTGCAATCACTTTTCTAAAACCTAAACTAAATAAGATTTTATATTATATTACAATAATAATTCTAATTGTATTTATCTTATTCTATACATATCCATTAATAGGATTAGGCAATCAGATTAAGCCTGTTAATTATCCTGAATCCTATTACAATATAAATAATTATCTTGAAACACAAGGCATTAATGAAAGCACTAATGAAGGCATTAGCAGACATATTCTTTATCTTCCTTATCAGACTTATCTGACTTATTCCTGGACAATAAATTCTTCTTCAGACGGAAGAATAGCTGTTCCTATAAACCAGATAATAAAAAAACCAGTTATTATAGGGCCTGATAAATATGGGGCAGGAGATGAATTAATGAATTCAATATCAATATGCTTATCTGAAAAATCCCTTTCTTGCTTAGAGAAAAATAATATCCAGTATATTTTAAAAGATAAATGCGCATATTTCCCTGATTCTTATGAATGGATAACTAATTCAGGAATAAACAGTTCAGCCAGCCTTGTTTATCCAACAGACTGCATTGATGTCTATAAGATAAATCCTAAAACCAGTATTCAGGAAACAAAAACACCTTTAAGATTTATCCTGGGAGTTTTAATATCATTGATAACTATTATTGCTCTGATTTATTATCGGCTAAAATATAATAATAAAGCTTAGAATATCAGATGGCAGTGCAATAAGGACTTATGATAATTTACTATTATTAAAGCTTAGTTTAATACGATACTGTAACCTTATCGTCATCTCCTCGATTTTGCCAGGTATCTGATAAG
>JBBSYU010000102.1:0-3002 GCA_038045105.1 Nanobdellota archaeon
TTGCTTGCCCTTAAAAAAGGCAAGCTTTTTTATATAGATTATATACTAAAATTTATTTTGCGACCTCCCTATCAAAGACATTCTGGAGTATGGACAAATAAAATGAAAGAACAATTATTAGACAGTGTATGCAGACATTATTATATACCCAAGCTGGTTTTACGAAAAATTAGAATAGATAAAGATAATATTAAATGGGAAGTTATTGATGGACAACAAAGAATTTCTACTTTTCTTGAATTTTTTGATGAAAATTCCAATTTAAAACTTCCAGATAGTTTAAAAGATCTCCATCCAGATTTACCTGGGAAAAAATATTCAGATTTAAGTCCTGATAAACGTCAATGGTTTTCTAAATTATTATATATTAAAGCAGATCTTATCACACAATTAGAAGATAAGGGGGATCCAGAAAATTTAAAGATTGTAGCGGATCTTTTTTGGAGATTGCAACAAGGAGAACCCCTCACATTTATGGAATCTTTACATTCCAAACTATATAGCAATGTAAGAAATTTTGTTTCTAAATATGCAGATACCTTTTCATTTAACTTTGAGTTATATGAGGCTCTCAACTCTAATCCAGATATTCATAAATTTTTCTCAAAAATATTGGATATTAAGAATGAAAGAATGGAGTATTTACAATTATTAAGTAGATTTCTAATGATTGAATTTGAAAATGGTCCCACTGAAGTAGGGAAAGATAAGACAATAGAGTTTTTTGAAAAATATCCTCTATGCACAAAAAATATTATTGATCCAGAATTTGAAAAGAAAAAAGAAGTAAAATCTTGCATATCAAATCTTAATACATTTTATGAAATCTATAAAGACAACAAGATGATTGATGAAAAAAATGGGGTCAAATATCTTAGAAAAGATTATTATATAATCTCTTTATACCTTCTTTTAAGATATTTAAAAAATAATTATGTTTTTGACCAGGAAGAATATAAATTGTTTGATAAGTTCTCTAGTGAATTTTACATAAGATTGACAAAGAATGATCAAGAGGATTTAGAGATTTTGAGATTTAGAGAAAATCGTCAACAATCAAAGGAAAATTTAGAAATTAGAGACAGAATTATAAGAAAAGCTTTTTTTGAAGAAAATAAAGATTTAAAATTAAAAGATAGTAAAAGAAATTTCGATGAACCTCAAAAAATACAGATATATAATCGGGATAAAGGTTTATGTCAAGAATGTTTAAAGGAAGGGAGGAATGAAGAAGAATCTAGGGTTTCTTGGAGTCAATATGATGCAGATCATATTACTGCTCACATTAAAGGAGGAAAAACAGATATTTCTCAAGGTCAAGTATTATGTACCCATCATAATAGATCCAAAGGTAAGAATTAGTTTAAAATTCCGGAGGTGTTTAAGCCATGGCCATCTACAGCAATTCAAAAATAAGCACATATGAAAACTGCCCTAAACAATAAACTTAAAATTACTCTAATTCTCATATAATCATGAAACAAGCATTACTTTCAAAATCAAGTTATATGATTGGGCTGCAATGCCCAAGATATTTATGGACTAAAATTCATGAAAAAGAAAAGATTCCAGAAGCTAGTGAAGCAGATGAATGGAAATTTGAGCAGGGATATTTAATTCAAGAGTATGCTCAAAAATGGTTTCTAGATGGAATTGATATTGACACAGAAGATTTTAATGAAAATCTTAAAAAAACTGCTGAATTAATTAATTTAAAACAAAGAAAACCTTTATTTGAAGCAGCATTTAAAGTTGAGTTTAGTAAAGCAAATTATATTTATTCAAGGGCGGATATTTTAGTTCCTGTTGGCAAAGATTTATGGGATATTGTAGAGGTTAAATCTTCTGCTTCATTAAAACCTGAAAATATTCAAGATATTGCTTTTCAAAAATATGTTCTTGAAAAAGCAGGGCTAAAGATAAGAAAATGTTTCTTAATGTGTGTTAATAATGAATATGTAAAACATGAAAAGATTGATTGTAAAAAATTAATGAAAACAGAAGATATTAGTGAAAAAATAGAAAAAGAGATAAAAGGTATTGAAGAAAGAATTGAGAATTTATTTAAGATAATTAATGCTGAAAAATGCCCCAAGATTGCAATAGGAAATCATTGCAAACACCCCTATGAGTGCCCTTTGACAAGCTGCTGGGATTTTATTCCTGGTGAAAGTGTATTTGAATTATATTATGGGGGAAAGAAAAGTTTTGAGTTATTTGAAAAAGACATTAAACTTTTAAAAGATATTCCAATAGCTCATTTAACAAAAGAACAGCAAAAAATCCAGGTCCAGTGTGCTAAAACAAATAAACCCTATATTAACAAGGAAAAAATTAAAGAATTTTTAGATAAATTAATATATCCTGTTTATTATCTGGATTTTGAGACAATTGGAACTGCTATTCCTTTGTTTGATGGAAGTCATCCTTACCAAAATATTGCTTTTCAATATAGCCTGCATATACAAGAATCTCGTGATTCAGAAGCAAAACATGTTTCATTTTTAGCTAAAGGAGATAAAGATCCAAGACATGAGTTTATTAAATCATTAAAAGAAAATTTAGGAAATAAAGGAAGCATTGTTACCTATAACCAGGCTTTTGAAAAAAGTGTTTTGGAAAAATTAGAAATGATTTGTCCAAAAGAGAAAAAGTGGATTGAAAATATAATCAAGAGATTGGTTGATCTTCTCCAGCCATTCAGAAACTTTGATTATTATAATCCAAAGCAAAAAGGGAGTGCAAGCATTAAATCAGTTATGCCTTCATTGGTTCCTAAATTGCCAAAAGGCATCAAGAGTTATGATGAAATGGAAATAGACAAGGGAGATGTTGCAAGCATGGCATTTTTGAAGATTGCACTGGGAGAGTGTCCTGAAGATGATTTTAAAAAGTTCTGCAAGGTCAGCAAAGCTGACCAAGAAAAAACAAGAAAGATGCTTGAAGAATATTGTGAGTTAGATACGTTGGCTGAGGTTATGATTGTAAAGAGATTAAAGGAG
>JBBSYU010000103.1:0-4038 GCA_038045105.1 Nanobdellota archaeon
TAAGTAGATGAATTTAATTCATCAAGATGAATGTAAGTAGATGAATTTAATTCATCAAGATGAATGTAAGTAGATGGATTTAATTCATCAAGGTTACAGCGAGAGCAACAGATGTTAAAACTGAGATTAGGTGATACCAAGGAAACTCGCACTCATAAAAGCAATTTTTGTACAAATAACAAATTAGTAAATTGCTTTTACTCGACATTTATGTGCGGGAGGATGTCACAATAAGTCTTTTCAATTCGCAAAATACTCTATAATCCTGTAAGCTGCCAAACCGATGGTAATAACTGAAAGAGCATAAGTTGTTCCTCTAACCCCTTTTAAAAAAATATCCTCATCCATTTTACAATTATTTTTATCTGACTCATTAACATGATTCTCTAGGTTATCTGTCATGATTTCTTACTAAATCTCTTATTTTATAAATTTTCCTAAAAATTTTAAAAATTATGCATTCCAAATAAAAATCAAAAAAATTTATTTTTCTCTCTCGTCTATAAAATTTGAAAAATAAAAACCTTTAAAAACACTAATTCTTTAAAAAAATTAAATTATTTAGAAATTATTTAATTAAGAAGACAAGAAATGGTTCCAACAAAATTATTTTTTACAAAAGGCGTCGGAGTTCACAAAGACAAACTCGCATCATTTGAAGCAGCATTAAGAAATGCAGGTATAGAAAAATGCAATTTAGTATATGTTTCTAGTATCCTTCCTCCAAATTGTAAAATTATTCCCAAAGAAGAAGGATTAAACTTATTGCAGCCAGGGCAAATTGCTTTTTGTGTAATGGCAAGAATGGAATCTAATGAACCAAATAGATTAATGGCTGCTGCAATAGGTGTTGCAGTTCCAAAAGAAAATGATAAACATTATGGCTATTTATCAGAGCACCATGTTTTTGGTGAAACTGCAAAAAAAGCAGGAGATTATGCAGAAGATTTAGCAGCTTCAATGCTTGCAACAACATTAGGAATTGAATTTAATCCAGATATTGCCTGGGAAGAAAGAGAACAAGTTTACAAAGCATCAGGACAGATATTCAAGACAACTTCTATTTGCCAGTCCTGCGAAGGACATAAAGATGGTTTGTGGACAACTGTAATTGCAGCAGCTGTGCTGCTGGAATGATTTTTTAATAATATATTATCTAATTCACAAATGCTTTTAAATAAGATTAGTTTAATGAGTTTATGGAAGAACCTAATAATACAAGAAAACTATTATATCAAGATCCTCAAATAAAAATTTATCAGAGAGGTAGTCCCAATGAGCATGATATTGAAGCTGGGAAACTTTATTGTTATTTTGGGAGAGGTATCTTAAAAGAATTAGCAGAGTCAGACACTGAAAGATTAAGAAGAAGTTTAGAAGTTATGAACCCTCCTTTTTTGTTTGGATTGATAACCAGCACACTTTCTCTAGACAGACTTGGATGGGCAATTTCAAAAGCAAGAATAAGTGAATTAGAGCAGGAAATTGAAAATTTATGTGCTTCTGAACAAGCTTAATTTTATTTAAATATTTTTTCTAGTCAATAACTCTTCCAGACAATAGTAAGATTGGTTATTATAATAAAAAATAAAGTTACAATAACAGGAATCTTATATTCAAAATCAATAAAGACAATAATTAATCCTAAAAAAAAACAAACAGCACTTATAATCTTTAATCTTTTCCTCCATGATTTTATTTCATCTTTGCACATTTTTGCAAGCAAAATTCCAATTGGAAATCCCAATATCAATATGATAATATAAAAAAGATTAGTTAGCATGAATTACATAGAAAAATAAGATATTTAAAGTTTTATGAATTATCACAGAAATATGAAAACTAAGATTTGCTCTCCATCCCTCGATGTCGAGTTAATATCATTAGTAATAAAAATAGCGAGATTGTTGAGCAAGAGGCGAGCATTTGCATTTTACTGATTAAAATTATAAAAAAATGCAAGTGCGAGGAAACAATAGAGCAAAAATAGTTTGAGCGAGAGAGAAGCGAAAGTAATGTTAAGTTTGATACTTCACTTATCTATATCAAAAACTATTTAATCTATTATTTTTAATTAATAATATGAATCAAGAACAAATAATACAGGAAATAAAGAAAGGCAGGATTTTCATCTATCCTACAGATACAATCTATGGCTTGGGCTGTGATGCAACAAACATCAAGGCAGTTGAAAAAATTAAAGAAATAAAGCAGAGGGATAAAGATAAGCCTCTTTCAATAATTGCACCCTCTATTAACTGGATAAAAGAAAACTTAATTATTGATTGTGATTTGGATAAGTATCTTCCAGGTCCATACACAATTATTCTAAAAAAGAAAAATCCAAATTTTCTTTCTCATGTTTCAAACAAAGAATCCTTGGGAGTAAGGATTCCTAATCATGAATTCACAAGAAAAATCCAAGAATCCAACTTGCCATTTATAACAACCTCTGTTAATCTAAGTGGAGAACCATTCATAACAAAAATATCAGATATAAATCCAGATATTCTAGAACAGGTTGAGCATATAATTGATTATGGTGAATTAAACGGTAAACCTTCAACTATAATTATCCAGGGAAAAATCTTAGAGCGTTAATTTTTTACTGCCCTAAAAAAGTCCAATAGATTTTTTTATGAATGGGAAGGAAGTTAAGAGATAATTATTAAAACAGCTTGTTTACACGAAACTTAGCTTAAAGGATATGCTCGTTTATGTTTCTAGTAAGCTTTTTACCAATTCCTATTGAAACATATTGCAATCGGCTTTCTATCCTCACTTGTTGTTTTTGTTTCAGTAATTTTCTCCTTAATAACTACTTCTGAATCAACTACTTTTTTCATACTTCGTGGTTGAGCTTTATACTCTTTTAACTCTCCTTTACAAATTAATCTTCCTTTATGGATTTCTCTTAATCCTCTTGTTCTTTCATTGTCAAATATTTTTTCAAAAGAATCATCAATTGTCCCTAATCTATGTTGTTCCATAACTGTATTTGGACATGAATATACATTTCCTTCAGGAGTGATATATGCAAATCCACTAAATCCAGCAGTACAACCATTACATTCATACTCTCCAGAACCTAATCTCTGAATCATATCTGATACGCTCCATTCAAGCATATTTCCTGCCCCATTATTTCTTGCTCTATCAACTTGTGGTAATATTTTTGCCAAGTTTGGAATGCCTATTCCATTGGCTCTTGCTGAACCTCTTTCTACAAGAGGTAATAAATTAAATTGTGTTGCTCCAAGTTTTTTACCAAGATAAATCGCTCTTTCAACATCTTCTTCATTTCCAGAATGGGTTACATAGTTTATGTCAAAAGGTACATTATTTGTCCTTAATCTCTTTGAAGCTTCAACTGTTTTTTGATAAGTTCCTTCTTGTCTTAACAGCTCGTCAATTTTTGGAGTTGAACCATTTAATGATAATATCACCTTGCCTTTTGTTCTTCTATATAAACTTCCAAGATGTTGAGCTTGTTTGTCTCCTATTAATGTTCCATTGCTTGTAATAAATGCCCATAATCCTCTTTCAGCAGAATAATCTAATAGTTTATCTAAATCTTTATAAAAAAATGGTTCTCCACCTTTAAAATGCGCAATTCCATCTTTGCCCTCTTTTCTAACAAAATCTGCCCATCTTCCTATAACTCCTTGCCATTGTTCTTTTGATAGTTCTTGAGAAATTCTGTTTTGGTGAACACCATCCGTAGGATTATAACAATGCTTACAAGTAAGATTACAATCGTATGTTGGAGCGATAATTAAATGAAATATATCTAATTCTTCTCTTTCAGGATTTCCTAGCATTACATATTTCATTTTTTATACTTTTGACTAAACATAGAAGAGCATATTCAGAAAACTATTTATAGTCTTGTTGTTAAAATTTTTCCACAGTATTTATATACTCTTGTCCTGTACTCCATTTATGGATATAGAAACTGTAAAGAAAAGTCTTGAAGAAGTTGGTTTTGATAATAAAGAGATTCAAGTTTATTTATCTCTATTGAAAATTGGTGAAACC
>JBBSYU010000104.1:0-4296 GCA_038045105.1 Nanobdellota archaeon
AAATCTGGAAATCAAAAAATTCAGAGTTTAGATATATTTCAAAAGATTTACTAAGTCCAACCACAACTTTAATTTATGAAAATAAAATTCTCATTACCCTATGGGAAAAGCCCATGTTTAATATCCTTATAACAAGTAAAAAAGTATCTGATTCTTTTAAATCATACTTTAATCATTTCTGGAAAATTGCAAAGAAGTAATCTTTTAATAGGTTCTAATCCTAAAAGAAAGTATATCCTTTAGGATATATTCTTTTACACAAAGTAGATATGTTTTTTACCAAACTTTTAAACACATTTTATCTCAAATTATTTAATAAAAATTGATGGGCAGAAAGGATTAAAAAGCTGTTATTTATACTATTTTAGAGGTGAAATAACCTCAGAAGCTTATTCTGAGAAAATAATAAAATGGCAATACAAACTATTGATAGATTAGCAGTAGAACAAGCACATTTTGAAGCAGCTAAAAGATTGGAAGGAAATACTAATTTTAATGGAGTTGTGTCTACAACAGTTTCATTAAGGTCTGAAAAAGAAGACTTTGAAGAATATAATGTTACAAGTTGTAATGGTAGATTGAGATTAGACCATCACAGGGGAATTCCAACAAATATCATAGAAATTTCAACTGAATATTATTTTGGGAAAAATTAAAATAAACCAAATAAAAAGTGCTCGCTAAAAAAGGTAAAAAAACATATCCTAGTGTTTACACCGCTCACACCCTCAAACCCACCGAAAAACTTAAATATGTGTTATCACATATATATTTGTAATAAAAACATAATTTAAAATGCCAAATATAACATTATCAATACCAGAGGAACTTCATAAAAAAATGAAGCAAATGAGTGACTTTAGATGGAGTGAGATAGCAAGAAGAGCAATAGAAGAAAGAATAAATGACTTGGAAGAAATGAATAAGATAGCTGCTAAAAGCAAGCTTACAAAAGAAGATGTTGAGGAATTAAGCAAAAAAATAAAAAGGGCTGCAGCTATTAGATTTGATGAGAATTGTAATAGACACTAATATATTTATTTCCGCATTAATAAAAGAGAACCTAACGAGAGAAATGATAATTAATTCTAATGATACTTTTATATTTCCAGAATATGAATTTCAGGAGATATATAAGCATAAAGAGGATATACAAAAGAAATCAGGATATTCTGAAATAGAATTTATTAAAATGACTTCTTTTTTGTTGAAAAATATGAAAATAGTAACATATGAAGAAATATGCAATTACTATAATGAAGCATATGAAATAATGAATAAGATAGATTCTGATGATAAAATATTTATTGCAACAGCTTTAGCTTTTGATGCTATAATTTGGTCAGATGATAAACATTTTAAAATGCAAGATAGAGTTAAATCTCTAACAACAGAGGAAATGAAAAATTATTCAAATTAAAATGCGCTTCGCCATAGCATATTCAAAACTGAATTCAGCAGGAATAAACATAGTTGAAAGACTAAAAGAAATGAGCTTTACTCCACAGATTCCAATAATTGAGCTTTCTAAAGAAACAATTTATTCAGAAGATATTTCAGAAAAGAAATATCCTGAATTAAGAGGAATTGATTTTCTTATTTTTGCTTCAACACACAGAAGCGAGAGAGGGAATCCTTCTCTAAGTCTGCATGCTCCTGGAAATTGGAGAAATGCAGATTTAGGAGGCAGACCAGGAAAAATCTGCAAAACATCTGCTTTTGTTTTAAAATATTTATTTCAGGAATTAAATAAAAATTATGAAAAAGACAAGGAAAAACTAAATGAAGAATATCAAATAACATTGGAAGTAACTCATCACGGCCCATTAATAGAAATACCTTGCTGTTTTATTGAACTGGGAAGTTCTGAAAAACAATGGCAGGACAAGGAAGCAGCGAAAATAATTGCAAAGACAATTATTTCTCTGCAAAATTATCCAAACACACATATTGATTACTGGAAGGCTGCAATTGGAATTGGAGGTGGACATTATAACCAAGCAGCAAATAAAATAATGTTAAGAACGAATTACGCAGTAGGACATATTATACCTAAATATTCTTTACCCCTTACTGAATATATGCTAAAAGAGGCCGAGAGTAAAACGCAAGAACAAATATCTACAATTTTATTAGATTGGAAGGGTCTTGGACAATATAAACAAGACACTATTAATCTGCTAGAAAAAATTGGTTTAAAATATAAGAGAATCCAGAATATTTTAAAGGAAGACTGACTACACCAAACTCTAAAACTTTATTATTTTTTAGTTAGGGGCTACTTTTTTACACAAAGTAGATATGTTTTTATCCTAAATTTTTAATAAGTTTTTGTGATAGGAGTTTTAATCCTATTAGTTAACATAAAATTATTCACAATAGGTTACTTCTCTACCTTCATAGTTAATTGCTTTGACTTTTCCATCTAAAAATTTTACATCTCTATAAGGAACAGGTATCTTCCCACCATCTTTTGAAGCAATAATATACTGGGGTATAGCCAAACCAGAGATTCTTCCTTGTAATTGTTGCATAAGTTCAACTCCTTTTTTTACAG
Source organism: Nanobdellota archaeon (assembly GCA_038045105.1). Taxonomy (GTDB): domain Archaea; phylum Nanobdellota; class Nanobdellia; order Pacearchaeales; family GW2011-AR1; genus ARS1285. The sequence continues at coordinate 2,558 of JBBSYU010000104.1, forward strand.
TTGTCCTTAAATGTTTTGTTCCTAAAACAGGCATGCAGTGATATAAATAATAAGGTCTTACTTTAATTGAAAGAAGTTTTTTAAAAAGTTCCTCTAAGATTTTAGCGTCATCATTTACTCCCTTTAGAAGAACTGATTGGTTATATAAAATAAAACCAGCATCAGATAATAATTTACAAGCTTTTTTGGATTCTTGAGTAATTTCTCTTGGATGATTAAACTGCATTCCAACATAAATTGGATATTCCTCTTTTTGATATTTTGAAATCATCTTAACAAGTTCCGGCGTTATTCTTTGAGGTAAATAAGTTAAAGTTCTTGTAGCAATACGAATTATACGAACATGCTTAATTTCTCTTAATTTCTTCAAAATGTATTCTAATTTCTTTTCAGAAATCATAAATAAATCCCCTCCTGTAAGAAGTATATCCCAGATAATTTCATGTTCCTTAATATATTCTACTGCTTTATCAATCTCCTCAAAAGAAAGTTCTGTAAGATGTAATCCTTCAACATCTTCACACATAACTTTCCTAACACAATATCTGCACCAACCTGCACAATTTTTTGTTACCAAAAAAGCAGTTCTATCAGGATATTTATGTTCAATTCCTTTCACAACAAAAAGAGATTCTTTATCCCAAGCAATCAATTCTTCTCCTTTTTCTTCAATTAGTTCTTCAGCGCTTGGAAGAACTTGTAATCTTAATGGGTCATTTTTATCATCAGGGTTTATTAGGTTTAGAAAGTAAGGAGTAACACACAAAGGAAATTTGTTTGTAACTTCTGATAATCTTTCCTTTTCTTTAGAACTCATTGAGATATATTTTGACAATTCTTCTATAGAAATAATAGAATGCTTAACTTGCTCTTGCCATGTTTTATATTGTGGAATTCTCATTTTATATATTAATTAATCTTGTCTTTTAATTCTTTCTATTTTAACCTAAAAACATAATCCCTCGAGTATTTTAACTATCAAAAATTATCAATCTTCTTACCAAAAAACATATCCACATGTTTAAACATCGTCGGCTCTGCCGGCCGATGTTTTTCTTTACATCATTAGTGTATGTATAATTTCGAGGGGGTTTAAGATTGTAGTTGTAATAATTAGTAGACAATAATTATGAATTGTGTAATTAAGTCTTATTATACTTAAAATTTTTATAAAGAATTTTAAATTTTTCTTTATCTTTAGATATTTTAAGCAGGTCATATTCAATAATTTTATTAAAATTATCTTTTGAAGTGATTCTTACATCATGCTTGGAGATTGATGTAGCTATGTCAAGATTATTTAGCATATCTACAATATGATTCTTATTTTTTTCAGATTGAGAACTTATTCCAACTCTTCCTAATGAGTTGCATTTTGAAGGAGAGACGTAACCCTCTGAAGCCAATAAACCTCTTATAAGGCAAATAGCATAATCTTTATTCTTTTTGGCCTCCTCAACAAAATAATTGATTAAATTATTAATGATTTCTTTTAGTATAACATTATAATAAATAAAATCTACTCTACCTAATTTAGATCTTTTAGTTCCATAATCTTTGTATTCAAAAACTTTGTATATTTTATCTTTTTCTATTCTAAGCTCTTTTGACCAATAATTTATCAACTCTTCTTTATCAGGCTCTGAATTTTTAGTATTTATCTGTATACTGAATATAAAATTTTCCTTTCTCAAACCAAAATATTCTAAAGAACTTAAAACATAGTTTGCTAGAAAAGA
>JBBSYU010000105.1:0-2003 GCA_038045105.1 Nanobdellota archaeon
AGATGTTTTTAAATTCTATAATTCTAGAGAGAAGAAGAATTAGTACGCAAAGCTTATTCAATTAATCTAACTGAAGAATGGTAATTGTTGTTTTTGAGGTTTTAATTATGATATTATTGGTAATGTAAAAACTGATGAGCTTTGCAGATGAAAAGCAAGAGATATTCATCAGAAGTCATAACAAAATAACAGATGTAGCATATTTCAAATTATGTGTAATACAAATAAAAAATATATTGGTAAAAGAATAATTTTATCTCCCTAATAATTTATTCAGCAATTCTGTTGTCCAGAGCTTGACATAACCCAGATAAGGAATCTTGAAAATGGCTTTTCCAATTATCTGACTTTGTTTTATCTTTGTCTCATCTGTTTCATACAAATTATTTGATTCTGTCAATTGTTCTGAATTATGATCTCCTTTGGTTTGCATTAGTTTTTCATTTTCTGCCCCTTCAATTTTTACTATTCTGTGAATTATTGGCCTTGGTGCTGTTGATTCTGGATTTGCCTTGAAAATGATTATATCTCCTATTTTTGGTGTAAATCTTCCCCAGACAATAATTATATCTCCTTTTCTAAAACCATTATTCAGCGAGAATTTAGAAAATTCTTGTTTTGTCATATTTCTATTTTCATACCATTCTCCGCAAATATCCCAGTAACTATCAAAATTTTTTTTCTCAATATCTTGCTGTGAATAAGTTCTTCCGCACAATGTTAATCTTCCATAATCATCTCTTACAATTTGATGATCCATACTTGAAGATTCAACTCCTGCTAATGGAAGTGAAGTTCCCATTACAAGCGAGAGTGATGGAAAGAAAATGAATTTAACAAATATAAAAATAAGCACAAGAGCTATAATCCAGCTTAAAATAGAATCAGAATCCCAAATCCATCTCCAGGATTTTCTAATTGAATTAATTATATTTTGAAAACTCATGATAAATATTAGAAAAAGGGGTTTAAAAATTAATCTAAATGTTTTAATACAGAGCAAAAAGTAAACCTCTGCTTTTAAGCAGAGGTACAAGTCCGAAGGACTTGGTGATGTTAATATTAATTAATAAAAATATCAGTAATATAAAAAATTAAGATATGTTTATTGGAAAATTAAAATGCTAATGAGCAGCAAAAGTTTTGGAATCAGATATAAAAAAATCAACAGAAGCTATAACAAAATAACAGAGAGCATAACTCTTAAAGTTTTCACAATTTTAGTATTAAAAAATAATAAAGATTAATAAAATTACCAGCCAAGCCTATATTGTCCAGGTCTTCCAGGTGTTCCACCCATTCCATTCATGAAATGTGGCCCAAATGATCCTGGTCCCATTGGCATTCCAAATCCTAATCCTTGCATAAACCCTGAATTAAAACCCATGCCCATTCCCATTCCCATTGTTGGTGGAACTCTAGATGTATGAATAACTCCTTGAGCACCATAAGGCACAACAACATCATAATGTCTAGGTGCAAATAACCATCTGAATAATCCTCCGAAAGGAAGTGTTCTATATTGAACAAATGTAGTTGGAACTGCTGGAACAACTGGTTGTGCAGCAAGAGGTTGCTGAATTATTAATTGAGAAGAATAATTTGTCTGAGGAATAGTTCTAACTTCTGGAGCGCCTTTGATTAGCATAGGTGTTACTTGTTTGCAAACTGGTGGTTGCTGAGAAGGATATTGCTGAGCATATTGTGGTTGAGATATTAGTTGTTCTGGCATAGGTGTTGGAATTGTTTCTGCTTTTCTTTCCAAATTTGTATGATTTGTTGATGTCGGAGAATTTGTGTTTGTATTGACTATGTTTATTAAAGTTTTTTCAACAGGTTTTTCAGAATTATAAGCATTAGTCTGTTCTTTTTTTGGTTCCTGATACTGAAGAGTTTTTTGAGCTAATCTTTGCTGAGTTTCTACAAAAGGATTTCCAGCTTTTGCTTCAGATGTTAAACTAGGAGAAAGCAATGCAAGGGCAGTTAATGCGTATATTATTTTT
>JBBSYU010000105.1:2103-4615 GCA_038045105.1 Nanobdellota archaeon
CTCATGTCAGTTAAATCCTGGTTTTGTTAAAACTTTTTCAAAAAGTTTTTCTCATGTCAGTTAAATCCTGGTTTTGTTAAAACTTTTTCAAAAAGTTTTTCTCATTTTGTTTGAGTTGTTAAGTTTTTACTATTGGTTTTGTTGTTACTACTTAGTTTATACAGATTTTTAGGTTTTTAAAGCATTATTATACTAGGATATATATATTATAGAATATACATTTAAGAATATAATTATCAATAACTAGAATTAGTATGACTTTATATTTTCTTACTAATTATCGCCAGATGATTATTGGTGCTGGTGTGAATACAGGTTCTGGATATACATAAACAGGCGCTGGCGCATAATATTGCGGTCGCACAAACACATGTGGATGTACAATTACTCTTGGCGCAGGCGCAAACACAGGTGGGGAATAAATTCTTGTTCTTACTCCGCCCCGAGGGCCTATAACTGTTCTGCTAAAAACAGGGGCTGAATAAACAGGAACTCCATAAGGATGGTGTGCTTCTGCTTTTTCAGGTGCTCCTAACATTGCTGCTGAAAGTATTAAAGCTCCTCCAATCCCTCCAACATTTCCAAGTTTTTTTAAAAGACTCATTTTTAAGTTTTAACCTCCTTGAGATTTATTGATATTTATAAGAATAATTGTTTTAAATACTTTATTGTGAAAAATTTGTTACTTGTTAATAAAGAAAATCTATAGAGTTAACCTAATCCTTTTTGAAGAGAATAAAGCTCATAATATTTGCCCTTTTTCTTCATTAATTCTTCGTGATTACCTTCTTCAACAATTTTCCCCTTATCTAATACTATTATCTTATCCACATTTTTAACTGTTGAAAATCTATGAGCAATTATAACTGTAGTTCTTCCAGAGATTAGATGTTTTATGCCTTCCTGAACCTTTCTTTCTGATTTTGCATCAAGAGCAGAAGTTGGTTCATCTAGGATTAATATTCTTGGATTTTTGAGAAAAGCCATTGTTATCGCAATCCTTTGTTTTTGCTCAACAGATAATTTCACTCCTCTTTCTCCAACAAATGTCTTATATCCTTTTGGTAAGGAAATTATAAATTCATGAGCATTTGCTGCTTTTGCAGCCCTAACAATATCATTAAAACTTGCTTTAGGATTTGCATATTTTATATTATTAATTAAAGTATCATTAAAAATGCTTATTTCTTGAGGGACAATTGCAATTTGTTCCCTTAGCCATTTTAATTTCAATTCCGAGATATTAATATTATCCAGTAAGATATTACCATTTGAGGGTTGATAATACCCAAAAATGAGCTCTGAAAATGTTGTTTTTCCTACTCCACTCTCCCCTACTAAAGCAACACTCTCACCAGAATTAATTTTTAAATTTATATTACTTAGTGTTTCTTTATTTTTATTATAACTAAAACTAACATTTTTAAATTTAATTTCTCCTTTAAATTCTTCTATTGTCTTTTCACCATGCTTCATCGCTTCTGGGAGTATCTCTTTTAATTTAATGATTCTTTTAATAGCTACAGATGCCTTTTTATAAAAATTATAAAATTCACTTAATCTAAAGAATGGGCTAAATGACAAATTAATATATCCAAAAAACATTATAAATTCTCCTTGTGTAATTTGTCCACTTCTCAAAAAGAAAATAGCAGTCCCCAATACAATGACAAAACTTAGATTATAAATAATTCCTTGAATATGTTGAAGCTTAGCTGATTTTTCTGCACTATCTTTGTAAGGTGGAAGTGCCTTTCCAATGAATGATTTTAAAAATTGCCTTTTTTCATTCTCCTCCATAGCAAAATTTTTTATTAAGAAAACATTGTAAAGCTTATCATAGACATTTCCATATTCTTTATCAAAAGCTTTATGCATCTTTTCTTGGCTTTTAATAACAGGCTTTGTTAATTTTAAAGTTATTATTGCGTAAATAATGAAAGTGAATACTACTATCAAACCTATTTGCCATTGTATAATTAACATTGCTATTAATGCAAATATTAAAAATAATATTGAAGACAAGACACTTGAAACTATTTGGATAAACATTTGAAGATTCCAAGAACCTCTTGAAATTTTTTGCAAAATCTCTCCTGTTTTTTTTGTTTTATGAAAAGTTACTGGCAGGGTTAAAAAATGTGCATAAGCATCAACTTCAGATTCTAAAGAAAGTTTAGCTCCTAAAGTATCGCCTAAAGCAGATGTTCTAGCTGAAGTAAAATTTGAAATTAAACCCAAAACAGCCCATAATCCAATTAAGGATAATAAAAGAGCGGTTGTTGTATTTGGGATTATAGCTAAGTCAAAAAGCCTACCATAAATATAAGGCACAAAGACAGTTAAGACAGAACCAAAAGTAGCTATAGCTATAATGATTGTCAGTTCTTTCTTATGTTCTTTAGATAAACTCAGAAAAAATCTGTTTACAGAAGATTCGTTTATCTTTTGTTTTTGTAGAGTGTGGGACAGATATCACTTATAAATCAAAATTAAATTATGCCAAACCATT
>JBBSYU010000106.1:0-7045 GCA_038045105.1 Nanobdellota archaeon
TGCAGCTGCAAAAAATCGCCTGCTGGCGAGTGTGGTTTGATTGGCACTTGTTTTTAGGATGCTCCGAAATTAAAACACCAAAAGAATATCCACTTACTAAAGTAAGTGGTTTAATTTCGGACATAATAAAATATAAATCAGGTAATTGAATTTCTATTGATTTGCTTTGGCTTATGATTCTTTCACTTAACATCTCATCTGCACTGCTCATAAGTTTTTACATTGCCAATATTTATCAACAATAATTATACATTTCTTGTAAAAATCATTTCTTAGGACAACCAACACAATAACTGCTTCCATCCCAGCAATGAGTACATAATTTTTCTTTGGGCAATCCTGTTGCTTCAACCAGCAGAGGTAATCTTTGATAATCTAAAGAATCTAAATGGCGTATGGATTGTCTTATTTTATCAACCATTTGAAAATATTTAGGAGAATCTTCTTCAGCATAAGCTCTAATTTGTTTTTCATTCAAATCTTCTGTTCCCTCAATATCTCTTATTGCTCTTTTTCCAGCCAAGGCATATTGTCCTTTTGACCTTGAAAAATTTGAAAATTCACATGGATAAATCAAAGGGGGGCAAGAAGGTCTCATATGAACTTCTAAAACACCATATTGTTTTAGTGCCTCAGTCCTTTCTCTTAATTGTGTTCCTCTTACAATAGAATCTTCTGTAAATAATATTCTTTTATCTTTAATTAATTCAGGTATAGGAATTAATTTCATATGTGCAACATGATCCCTTTTTTCCTGTGAAGGAGGCATAAAACTTCTTGTCCAAGTTTGTCCATATTTAACATAAGGCCTGAAAAAAGGAACACCTAAACCAACAGCGTAGCCAATTCCATGTCCGGTTCCAGAATCAGGAATTCCAGCAACAAAATCTATTTTATCTTTTTCATGCAAATTTCTTTTTGCATGATTCATCCCATTTCTATTTCTAAATAATTCAACATTTTTTTCCTCATAAGAAGAAGCAGGATTTCCATAATAAACCCATAAAAAAGCACAAATTTGCAGACTATTTTCATCACCAGGTTTTAATCTTTCATAACCTCTAGAACTCAATCTGCCTATTTCTCCAGGCAAAAGTCCCTGAAAGTCTTCAAAACCTCTATTAAAAAGAGCACATGTTTCTAAACTAGCTGCGTAAGCACCAGGTCTTTTTGCAGTAAATATTGGCGTTCTTCCAAATTTATCTCTGGCAAGATAAATTGCATCAGGACTTGCAATCATCAGAGAACAAGAACCACTAATGCTCTCCTGAGCAATTTCAATTCCATCAACAATATCTTTCCCTGAATTTATTAATTGCGCAACAACTTCTATAGGATTTACACCATCATTAGACATTGTGGAAAGAGCTCCTGATTTATTTGCACTTTTTACTAACTCTTCAAGATTATTCATTTTCCCAACATGAGCAATAGCAAACTGCCCAAACTTTAAACGAAAAGATAATGGTTGCGGTTCATAATCACTTATTGAACCTATTGCAACTCTTCCTCTTGTGTCTTCTTCAAATTCCATTAATTCAGATCTAAAAATGGTTTCAGAAATATCCTGTATTTTTATTTTAAATCCCTTGCCATCCCAAACAGCCATCCCCCCGTATCAGTTCCCAAATGCGAATGATAATCCGCCCCATAAAAAACATCTCTGACACATTCAGCTTCAGCTTCTTTTCCAGAATTTCCTTCACCTAAAATGCATCCAAAAAATCCACCCATTTTTATTTTTTATTTTTCACCATCTATAAAATAAAAACCAAAATTCATTTAAAAACCCTCTCAATATTCAAAATATATTTCAATAAACAAATGAATTTATAAATATAGAACTCCTGAAAGCCAGGTTGTATTATTATTTATTAATGCAATTCTGAAACAGGCCATTGATAATGTTTGACATGAAGCACTCTGTTAACTGGATGATATCTGCAATTAATATCCTTACCATCACAATCAGGCTTGCAAAGACTCTTCCCCCAATCCATATCAGGCAGATATTTTTGTTTTTGCAGCCAGGGACATACTTCAGAATCTTCAATAGTTTTTCTCAATCCTTTTTCTACAATTCTTTCACACATGTTTATCTCCCAGAATAAGAATAAAATCCACTTTAAAAATAATATCAATATCCAGAATATACTTTATACTTCAAAACCACTTCCCAAAATCCTCTTGTTTCTCAGTATGATAGCATCCCCACACATAAATGTGTGGGTTTCCTTGGTATTGTCTAATCTCAGTTGTTACATCTGTTGCTGTCACCTTGATGAATTTATTCATCTACTTACTTCCCTTAATCATCTCATCTACAAAGCTTATAAGTTTTGACATTACTGATATTTACCACATCCTAAATGATGTGGATTTATTCTCATTTAAAAATCTTTTGTGGATTTTTAATCAGACAGAAAAACAACAAACAAATTAAAACCACTGACCTATGTTTTGTTGTTTTTCAGTATCCTTTCCAAAAATGCTTTCAATGTATTTTTTTGTTAATTCCAAATCCTGCTTAATATACGCAGGAACATTAAAATTCTTAACAAGATCCAACGCAGGTTCTAAATATTTTACAATGCTTCCATAGGAAATAGTAAAAATTAATTTAGGATTTCCACAATGAGTGCACTTCCCATTCAATGGAGGCCTTCTGAATATTTCATTACATTTTCCGCATCTGAAATTCTGCTGGCTGAACTTTCTTAAATTACCTTTTAAATCCCTCATAAAATGCCTGTCAATTATTAATCTTGCAACATCACCCTGATCAACACTTCTTAATTTAACACATAAATCCATCTGAGCTTCAACTTTTTCCTGCATTGTTGGAAGTGTTTTGTATGAAGAACATGTTGCGCCTGAATTAAAATTATCACTGTCATGAGTAAAGCCGGTATTAATATAAGGGTCTTCTCCTCTTCCAATTCTCTGCTTAACCATCTCAATTTTTATTTCACTTGAATGTCTTTTTTCTTCTGCTTTTTCATATAATCCCAAGGGATAACTTTTTACAAGTTCAAAATCTAAAATCTGGTCATCAACCTCTCTTGCATTTATTCTTCCATTTAAGACAAGAGGAGCATCCTGTGTCCCTCCTCTATGAGAAGGCAAAAACTTTTTGGAAAAATTAATCAAGACATCCATAAGCAGCATGACAGCTGCTTCATCTCCGTCACAGTTATGAACTAGAATATCGTTGCTAAAAAAATTATGTTCTTCAGGAACATTAAAACAATAGCTTAATTTCTCTTCAGTTTCTTCAATACCCACAATTTTAGGGTAAACATAATCTTCATCAAAATCTATTTTCATTCCATAAGGATTTCCTTCGCAAATTTTGTTTAGAATATCATTTTTTCTATTGGACAAAAATCCAATCTTTTTAAATTTTTTAACAAAATTAGAGGGAATTATTATTTTAGTAATTTTAAATTTAGGAATTTCTCTGTTTTTTCTTATATAAAATTCTCTTACTTTTGGGCCAGGCTCTTTTTCATATTCATAAAATTTAGTAAAAATTCCAAATCTTGATAAGACAAAACTTAAGTCATGTTTTAATCCTTCACTAACACTATCACATACAACACGAATATCACTCAGACTAACACTTCCGTCCCCTTCATAATATCCTCTTAATAATGCTGCAATTTTTTCTTTTTTTAGGTTTAATAAAAAACTAGGAATTCTTTTTGTTTTTGCAGAATCACTTAACCCAAAAAAATATTTGAAAAGTTCAAAAAGTATTCTCGAGGAATAAGTTAATCTGTCTAATTTTTTTTCTGTGGAGACTAATCCAAAATATTTAACCATATTATCAGAAATAAATTCTCTTACCTCTTTATCTTGCGCAGAAAAATAAACCTGGTAAAATCCTTTTTTTGATGAATTGCCCCTCATATATCCCTCGGCAATATATAATCCTATTAATGACAAAAGATTTTCATCAAACTTAATTCTGATTGGAAGGGAAACATTATCTCTTTTAATGCAAATTCTTGTTTCATTGGGAAGATCTTTTAAGGTTTTGCCATTTCTTTCCAATATTTCTTTAACTTTCTTGATGGGAAAACTATCTCTAAATCCAAAATTATCATGTTTTCCCATATTTTCAAATTTATTTAAAAAATCTCTAACATTTCTTAGCATTACATAATCCTTATTTTCAAAAATACCTGGCAAGAATATTTCATCTATATCTTTTTCTTCAATATTTTTCTTATAGCTGACCATTAATTTATCTCCAACATTCAATTCTGCAGCAGGCTTCTGTATTTTTCCTTTTGTATAAAAAATATGGTTTTTAGTTGTTTCAATTTCTCTTCCATCTTCTAAAAAAATCTTAATCATCTTGCTTGGCTGATGTTTTGTCAATTCCAAAACCTGTTTTTGTCCAGGATTACTCCAAGTATATATATTATTTACCTTCATTCCAAGAGTTCCAAAAAAATCTATGTTTTTCTCAGGATTTTTTTCCTCTACAAAATCTCCAATTTTTCTTATTTTCCAATTTCCATTCTCATTAACAGAAATATAATTATCATGCCCTAAGCAGTCTCTTCGCATAGCAGCATGCATATAAGGTGAAGCCAATAACCCTTGCACTTTTGAAAAACCAATTATTCTGCAGATGACTCCTGCACAATTATGAGGAGCCATGCAAACGCCTAACTGTCCAACCAAATCCTCTCTTTTTTTAATATTGTAAAATTCCGGGATCTTGTAAAATTTAACAAGCAATTCATCAATAAATTTAGAAACATTCATAAAAACATCGTCTGCTTTTTCATCACCGCATTTTATATTGCAGGGAATAATAATGTCATGGGGTTTTAATTCTAAAATCTGCTCTTCATTAACAAGATCATTTCCATTCCAGTCATGATTATATCCTAATTCTTTTAATTTTTTAACGCTAACTTCAATTTCTTTTGGCTTAAAATGTGAAATAGGTAATTCAGTCATGTCATATCTTATTGTTCCGTCTTTATTCACAGAAAGATTATATTTTGCCCTTAAAATCCCTTTTACTAAATTTTCCATTGCATGCTCTTGAGAACTTGTTCCCCTAACACCTTTTATTAAAACAGGGATATCTGTTCTGAAATATCCTAATTTTTCCTTTGCTTTTTCAAGATAATGTTTTAAATCAATCCTTGTATTCTTGAATCTATCTCCAGTGTCATGCAACAGGCATTTATCTCCTTCAATCTCTCTCTCGCATCTTCTGCACCATTTTTTTTCAATAACCTTCTCTCCACAACATTCACAAGTCCTATAAATTGTCTCTCTTTTGCATTTCTCGCAATAATTAAAAGGAAAATCTCCCCTCACCTTACCAATTTCTTCAGCAGCATTAACGCTTCTTAATCTTCCTCCTTCCTCCCCAACAGGAAAAAGAACATTAGGACTTCCAGTTAGCTTTCTCAATTTTGCTTTTTCAGGTCTTCCCATTCTGCTTCCAATAAACTCTCCAGTTTTATCCTTTATTCTGAATTTGGATAATTTATTAACTATATCTAAAACCTTATTTCCTTCTTCATTAACAATCTCTTTTAGTTTATTATTAATATCTATTTCTCCTTGGTAATTTACATCAAATCCTAAATTAACAAGCAATGCTTTTGTATTTTCAATGTCTAAAATAACATTTTCAATAGAAACTTCATGAGGAATTCCAGTCAATTCCATTGCTCTTTTTCCAACTTGAAATCTTTCTTTTTCTCCAGGGTTATAAGGAAAAAGCATTTTCCCATTATTTATTCTAGAATGATTTAACCAGTCAATGAATCCTAAAAATTGTTCATAGGAAATCTCTGTCCAAAAATAAATATATTTTGGATAAAAAGGAATATTAAATTTTTCAGATAATTCAATAGCTTCTTCCACAGAAACATCATAACAATCACTAACTCTTCCTCCTGCTTTTTCAAGTTCTAAATTCCACCATTCTTCAACATAACCTGGTTTGATTAAAACGGCGTTTCTGTTTATCACATCTCCAAGCGGAAAAAGCATATCCCCAATATAAATAATTTCTTCAACATCTTTGTACAATTTTTTTGCTTCTTCATAATTATTTATTTTCTTTACACTCCCATTTTTTAATTTAACAACAGGTCCATCAATTAAATCGCATGGAGTTACTACACAGCCTTTTGTGGGTTTTTCAATCTTTAATTGAGTTCCTGTTGCAATAAAATCATTTGTAATTCCCATTGTAGCAGGGTGCACAGATGTTGCCGAAAACCCAGCTACTCTGCTTCTTCCATATCTGAATCTGAATCCTTTTCCAGGATAACCAAAAACAGGTCTTCCAGCAACCAAATCCTTGATATAAGTGGGACTTGCATCTGTTTTTCCAGTATCTCTTTTCTCATGCAATTCAACATACTTATCTAGCCATTCCCAGTCTTTAACTATAAAACCATTTTTCTGAATTCCTTTTAATATTCTCTGTGCTTTTTTTGCCTTTTGTGCAAGACCCTCTCCAAGTATAATACAAAAACCTCCCCTTATAAAATCAGTTTCAATTCTTGAAAGATTTTTATAATTAGAAACTTCTCTTTTTTCAGTAGGGTCCCCGCAAACCTGTATAGGAATATTCTTTCCAATAAAATAAACTTCCTCTTCAGTTGGAAGATATTGCAGATTAGTAACTCTTTCATGATAATCATATAATTCAGTAACAGTTCTTTTTGCTTCTTCTTCAGTAGGATCATATCTTGCATATCCAAATATTTGTCTTATATAATCAGTTAGCATTATAACAACACAACTTGCAGTTGCTCCTGCGCTTCTAATTGGTCCTGAAAAATAAGCTTTAATATATGTTTCTCCCCTGAGAGTTTTTCCTGTTTTAATATCAGTAAATCCTTCAAGAGGAGAACTAACAACGCCAAGAGTAGTGTACGCGAATCCAACCCTTATTCCAGCATCCATTGCCTCAAGTTGATTTTCAAATTTGCAGTATTTTTGTTGTGCAATTTCTTCAGCTATCTTAAAACTTACAGAAGTTTCCAATACCCCATAT
>JBBSYU010000107.1:0-4764 GCA_038045105.1 Nanobdellota archaeon
CAGAATTTTGAAGAAATTTAATTACTTCCATGAACAGTTTTTGCCTTCTCAAGAATAGGTTAGGTATTTCTTCTTTTTCCTGATAAATAGAGATTACTAGTCTTTCTGTACCCTCTAAGAATATATTTATAATCTCATAATATTTATCTTTATTATCAAAGCTTGCAATAATCACGCATGTATCAATAAAATCATCCATTTTATTCACTAAATAATTCATGTACAAAGTCTGAGAGATTATCAGATGCATTTATTTCCTCTGGTTCTAAGTTATTAATTTCATTTTCAATTTCTTCTATAAACTCAGAAACATTTGTTATTTTAGAGTTTAAATAATTCGACTTTATTTGAACAAATAAGTCCTTTTTTTCAGGAGAAATTGCTTTTTCAACATCATAAAAATATGCTTCAGTTGTTAAACAATCCCAAACTAAGAAAAAAGCCCCCCGAATATTAGATAAATACTCATTTTTGTTATCTTTAATGTTCAGTATGTTTATTGCACAGTACATTAATTTATCAAATAATTTGAAACTTGCAGATAGCTCGCTAGGATAATTTGCAAATAGATTAAACAAATCTTTTTTTAGGTATTCCTCTTTCTCTAAACAAAAATTGTTGATTGTTTCTTCTTTTATTTTATAAAATACCATCGATGGTTTTTTATATTGTTTTAACTTTGATTCTTTTGCAGAATATCCTTTGTATTCTGTTATTAGTTCCCTTATCTCATTTTTTTGGCCATCTTTTAAAGGATAAACATCCGTTGTTCTGTACTCTTCAAATCTCAATGCTAGTGTTTGGCCATAATGAAATCTTAAAATTGGAACCTCATTTTGTAAATTATTTTTTTCTACAAATTCTACTGCTAATTTTTGCAAAATTGTTTTTTGAGGGGTTGTATTTGTTTCTTTTTTCCAAATTTCATTTAGAGTAGATAATAATGATAAAGTCCTTTTTCTAATCTCCTCAGATAATGGGAGATAAAAAAAAGATAAATCGCTTGCACTCCCATACACCTTTGATTTTGAAGCAGAGATAATTTCTATAACCTTTTTTTCAATCATTAATTCATTTAAAAACTTCTCAGTTGTAATCCAATTTGAATTAATCTTTTCTGCAATCTCAGAGGCACCCTTTGGACCATTATTTAATTCAAGAATAATTGCTTCTTTAATTTCCTCAGGAGTTTTCCTTTCTTTAATTTTATTATTAATATTCATAAAACCAAACAACCCCCTTCTTTTTCATATTCTATTAAGAAGAAACGAGTTTTTAAAGCTTTCGTTACTATAAGAGATAGTTAATTACTTAGTTAGTAATGAACAATAACTTTAAATACTAGGACTTCCTTCAAATAAAATGACAATAAGAAGAACAGTAAAAAGAGTAATTGATGGAGATACAATCCAAACTTACAGAAAAGTAAATGGAAGTAACTATGTAAGACTCGCAGGAGTAAATGCCCCCGAGAGATACCAATTCGGAGGAAGAGAAGCAACCCAGAAACTTAGAAGACAGATTCAAGGTAGGACAGTTACATTGCAGCCAGTTGGTAGATCATACAACAGAGTTGTTGCAAGAGTAAGATGTAATCGGAGGTTAGTCAGATAATGGATGAAAGAAAAACAGAAGAATTTGAAAATGATCAAAAGAAATGGAAGATCTATTTTGATATTGAGATTGATCATTTAAAGGGGAAAAATGATTCTAGTGTTTTTGTTAATTTTGTGCTTAATAGAAAAAAATATCCTTTAGTGAAAGAAGATATAGAAGAGCTCAAACAAGACTTAAGGGATATAGGTAAATTCAGAATAATCAAACAGAGCAAGGAATTTTTAGAGGAATGAAAAGAAAAGATTTAAAATGAAAAGATTAAGAAAAAGCATGGAAGAGGCAAGTAAAAATGGATATTCAATTGAATAAACCCCTTGTATTTATTGATTTAGAAACTACTGGAACAGAAACACTTATAGACAGAATTGTAGAATTCTCTGCATTAAAAATTAATCCAGATAATACTGAAGAAAGTATAACCACTAGAATTAATCCTCATGTTCCAATACCTCCAGAAGCGATAGCTATTCATGGAATAAAAGATAATGATGTAATAGATAAGCCCTCCTTTAAAGAATATGCATTAATAATCAGAAATTTTTTGGAGGGTTGTGATTTAGGAGGATTTAATATAAAGAGATTTGATTTAGAAATTCTTGAAGCTGAATTTAAAAGGGCAGGTATTGAATTTTCAAAAGAAAATAGATTTATTCTGGATGTTCAAACAATTTATCACAAATTTGATCCTAGAGACTTATCAGCAGCATATAAAAAATATTGTAATAAAGAAATTGAAAAACATCATAGTGCCGAGCATGACACAAGAGCCACCTTTAATATATTCAAATCTCAACTAGAAATACATAAAGAACTACCGCATAATATTAGTGAACTGCATGATTTCTGTAATGAAAGAAAATCTGCAAGTTGGATAGATAGTAAAGGCAAATTTATTTGGATAGGTAATGATGCAATAGTAAATTTTGGCCCGCATAAGGGAAAACTCTTATCTTATATGGTTGAAAATGAATCTGGATTTCTTGAGTGGATGTTAAATAGAGATTTCTTACCTGATGTAAAGAAGATAGTATCTGATGCATTGAATGGAAAAATTCCTCAGAAGTAAAGAGTTATTTCCTCCTCAACTTTATCTCTCCTTTCTTTGCTTCTGCTTCCAATTCTTCACCTTCCCTGAATCCTGCCTCTTGAATTTTATTCTCTGGAATAACAACAACATATTTATGATAACCCCTTTTATAATCTGATTTTTGTTTTTGAACTTTCATACTAAAAGAAGAGATTAAGAATATTTAAATTTATCTGGTACCTACTTTTGAGTTATAAATCAGGTACCAAAAGATTTATATACATCAGGTACCTGATATAATTACAATAACAGAGGATTTATCACATACGAGAAGAACTCGTCGATAAATCCTCTTATGAGCTCATAAAAATATTTATGAGTCATATTAACTAAAATGACAAATCAATATGTCTGTTATCACAAGGAATTTTTTGCATTAGGATTATTTGTGATGGCAGTTATATGTTGTTGGGTAGAGGTGATTTGGAGTATTATAATAGAGGATAAGAGAATTTAAAAATCAAAGGGATATAAAGTTAGTAATTTAAAAAGGTGATAAAATGGAAAAACAAACCCCTCTAAAAATTGAAAATAAAATTATTTCTATTCCAGAAAATAATACAAAAATTAAAAAAGAAGAATTTTTAAAATCTATAATAAGTAAGACTTATCCAAAAAGTATGAATAAGTATAAGAGGGTTTCTTGTTCAACTATTCGTTATGCAGGTGGAAAAAGTTTAGCTGTAGGTCATGTTATTGAATTACTACCTGATAATGTAAAAAGGGTCATTTCTCCATTTTTTGGTGGAGGCTCTATAGAAATAGCGATGAGTAAATATCTTGATTTGGAGGTTAGGGGATTTGAGATTTTTGATATTCTATGTAATTATTGGAAATTTCAAATAGAACAACCAAAAGTGCTTTATGAAGAATTAAAGAAATTAAAACCTAATAAAGAAGAGTTTGAAAGAATAAGAAAAATATTAAATCGGGTTTGGAAAAAAGAGATTAATTTAGATCCATTAACCCTGGCAGTTTATTATGTTTATAACTTTAATTTATCTTATGGTCCTGGATTTATGGGGTGGAGCTCGGATATTTATTTAGATGAAGATAGATATAAAAAAATTATAGAAAGAATTAGAGATTTTGATCCAAAAAATCTTAAAGTAGAATGTGCAGATTTTCAAGATACTATAAAAAATTATCCTAATGATTTTATGTATTTAGATCCGCCTTATTATATTGGAGAAGATTCAAAAATGTTTAAAGGGATTTACCCTATGAGAAATATCCCTGTTCATCATAATGGGTTTAAACATGAAGCCTTAAGAGATTTATTAAAGAAACATAAGGGCGGATTTATCCTTTCTTATAACGATTGTCCTACAATAAGAGAATACTATAAAGACTTTCAACAATTCTTCCCATCATGGCAATATACTATGGGTCAAGGAGAAACAAGGATAGGGAAGAATAGAATAGAAAATGGAGATAATCATATTAAAGGTTCTCATGAAATACTTATTTTTTGCCCACCAAATATTTAGCTTTTTCTTCTTTAACTTTTAATCTTTTTTGATGATATTTATTATGTAATTGTGCTAATTCTGGTGGATAGTCCTCATTATTCTCTTGAAAATCCCATTCTGGATATTTACCTTCTTCTTCAAAATATTGCTCGTTACAAAACCTTTCCATTTCTTTAAAACTTGCAATTTCCATTTTTCTTGAACTAAAAAGTCCATTAACAATTGCTGGAACTTTTGGAGAAGTTATAACATATAATTCCATTTTAGAGTTTTTTTCTAAAGCATTAGCAATAAGTAAATGCCCTATAAAACGAGAAGAACCAGGGCTGCCTTGCATACCAGTAACATAAAAACTTATAGTTGCCTTTATTCCACCCTTTCCAGCAGAACCACCAATCTTTACAATTCTTCCATCTTGGACAAAAAGATAAACTCTCGGAGTCTCATCTCTTAACATTTCTTTTGTTATATTTGGTAGCCATTGAATATCTATTTTATTTGGACTATCTTTTTTTGAAATAAAATCTCCATATTTAGTAGAGTTAGTTGCCTTATTTATATCCATAAAAAAAGCAAGATTTTAACCTA
>JBBSYU010000108.1:0-4188 GCA_038045105.1 Nanobdellota archaeon
TTAGATGAAAAACAAACACAGGAAACAAACAATCAGACATTGATGGTTTATCCAGGAGGAACTGCTAGTGATGAAGATTTGACCATTAATGAAAATGGAAAAGAGATTTATCTTCCAGGGCAAAGAACCGGCATTGGAGGAATTATAATGCCTGTTGAAAACAAGGTAAATGGAACTGCATTTGCACAGCCTTATGCGGTTATGGTTTACAATAATAAACAATATAAAGTTAATTTAAGATATTTATCTGTGAAGGGGAAATTCATTGATTTTAAAACAGGAATTGAAGCATGTGCTTTTGTATTTCCTTCAATAAATCCTCAAGGGCAGGGCGTTAGCCAAAATCCTATTGGTGCTGCGATTTATCTTTCTCCAAGATTACTCAGGGGATTTTTAGCACAAAAATATATCTTGAATGACCCATTTAATAAATTCCCAAATTTCAAGGTAGTTCATTCTGAACCAAGCATAATCATAGACAGCCTTAATGCGCAGGGGATGAATCTTCCTGAATTTGTTTATTATCAGGGTGTACAGGGGCCTATAAAAATATGGAGCATAAAGTATACTGGCAATGAAAAAATAAAGCAAGAATACCTTGACACAGACGCTTCTAAATATCTTGACTGGCAGTTTTAGAATCTAAGGTTTATAATTCTCCTCTAACTTAATCTACTCATCCATAACTTTCTAAATTTTTTACATGTCCAAAATGCTCTTTGTTAACGCTATGTGACTTTAGTCCGTAGATACCAAAGGCATTTTGGATCATGCTCAAGAACTCACGCTCTGGAATTTATTCCAGAGTTCTTGACATTACTGATTTATTGGCATCATAATAACTATCATTTATGACATCTGTTTATTTTTTGTTATGACTCATAAGCATCTTTGATTACCAATATTTCTATTTTGTTAAGATTTAAAAGCATTAAATTTCTATAAAATCTATGGAAATAATATTAATAATTCCTGTATTGGTAAGTTTTATTTTAACAGCAATGCTTCTTCCAAAATGGATTAAAAAATGCAAGCAAGTCGGACTTTTATGGGAGGACATGAATAAACCCGGCCATCCTAGAAATGTTGCTTCTTCAGGAGGGATTATTGTTGTAATGAGTTTTGTCTTAGGAGTTCTGACATATATAGCAATAAAAACATATTATTTAGGGGTTGATGGACTGAATGTTTATATTTTTTCCTTATTAAGTGTTATTTTGATACTGGCTATTGTTGGTTTAACAGATGATTTACTTGGATGGAAACATGGAGGTTTATCAGTGAGATTCAGAATATTTCTTGTGCTTTTTGCATCAATTCCATTAGTTGTTATAAATGCAGGTGATAATGTCATTAATTTCCCATTTTTAGGATCAATTAATATTGGTCTTTTATATCCATTGATTTTAATCCCAATAGGGGTAACTGGAGCTACTACAACTTATAATTTTTTAGCTGGCTTTAATGGGCTTGAATCTGGACAAGGGATAATAATCTTAGGTTTTTTAAGTTTTGTTGCCTATTCTACAGGAAGTTCCTGGCTGGCTTTAATTGGACTAATAATGATTGCTTCTTTATTAGTTTTTTATGTTTATAATAAATATCCTGCAAAAGTATTTCCTGGAGATATTTTAACTTATTCAATAGGAGCATTAATAGCATGCATAGCTATACTTGGAAATTTTGAAAGAGTTGCTGTTTTTATCTTTATCCCTTATATTTTAGAAACAATCTTAAAATTAAGAGGAAAATTAAAAAAACAGTCATTTTGCATTCCAAATAAGGATGGAAGTCTTGAAATGCCATGCAATAAAATCTATGGTCTTACTCACTTATCTCTATTTATGTTAAAGAAATTTAAGAAAAAAGTCTATGAGAAAGATGTTGTCTATCTAATATTCATATTTCAAATTATAATATGCCTTTTAGCCCTTATTATTTTTAAAAATGTGTTATTTTTATCATGATAGAAAATATAAAGAATACTGTAAGAAGTGAACTTTTTATTGGAAGCTTAATTTTGATGATTCTTGTAAATATTGGAAATATCATAAATTATATTTTTCATTTTAGCATGGTTAAATTACTGGGGCCTGTTGATTATGGAATCTTTGCGGTACTCACAAATATTATATATATTTTCAGTGTTCCTGCTTTGTCAATACAGACTTTAGTTTCAAAACATACCACAAAGTATAATATTAACAAAGAATATGGAAAAATAAAAGGAATTCTTATATCTTTAGTTAGAGAAGCCCTGATTATTAGCCTGATAATTTACTTTATTTTTTTAGGAACTGCTTTTCTAATATACGAAAAATTAGGCATTCCATTCTTACTTTTGGCGCTTACGGGGATTTTTCTTTTTGAAGCATTTATATATCCTATTATAACCGGAATATTGCAAGGAATGAAAAAATTCAATGTTTGGGGGGGGAATTATTTGATATTATGTTTATTTAAATTTTTAATTGCAATAACTCTTGTAATATTAGGTTTTAAATTATACGGGGCTGTGCTTGGATTTCTTCTTGGAACCCTAATCTCGTTTTTTTTGGTATTCTTCTTTATAAAAGAAATAACTAATTCAAGAGTGATAAAAGAAAATATTAATATTTTTTCAAAGCAAAGTTCTCTTATTTTCTTTATAATTCTGATAGTTGTCCTCATGTATAGTATAGATGTCATACTGGCAAAAATATTCTTTGAGGCAGAAATTGCTGGAAAATATGCAATTGCCTCTCTTATTGGAAAAATTATATTATTTGGAACCTCTGTTATTGGAAGTGCCATGTTTCCAATAAGTTCTGAAAAATATGAAATCGGTGAAAAAACAAGAGGAGTTATAAAAAAGACTTTTTTTGCAGTATTGTTAATATGTTTTTCTGCGCTTTTAATATTGGGGATATTTCCGGAATTGTTAATTAATATTTTATTTGGCAAGGGATATTTATCTATCACAGGTATCTTAATTTATGTAGGAATTGGTTTTAGTTTTCTTTCTTTCCTTAATATATTTATACTATACAAGATTTCGATAGGCAAAATAAGATTCAAACATATTATTATTTTAGCTATGTTTTTAATATTCCAGATTCTAATTATGTCTTATTTTAATTCTAATTTAGAGTCTTTTTCTATTGCATTTATGGTATCTACAATAATAATCTTTATAGCCAGTATTGTATTCATTAGAAGATAAAATAAAAACTATGATGATGAGAATCTGCATAATAATACCTGCTTATAATGAAGAGAGAAGAATAGAAAATACTCTTAAAGAATATGCTGGTTTTTTTAAAGAATTAAAAAAGGAAAAAATCTTGGATTTTGAAATTCTTATTGTAATAAATAATACGATAGATAAAACAGAAGAGATTGTAAAAAGATATTCTAAAAAATATAAAGAAATAAAATATCTTAATTTTAGGGAAAGTGGAAAGGGATTTGCGATTACAGAGGGTTTTAAAGATGCATTAAGAAGAGATAATGAGGTAATAGGTTTTGTTGATGCAGATATGTCTACCACTCCTGAAGCATTTTATGATTTAATAAAGAATATAGAAAATTATGATGGAATAATTGCAAGCAGGTGGATAAAAGGAAGCATTATTCAAACAAAACAAAACTTTTTAAGAAGACTTTTAAGCAGAGGATTTAATTTTTTAGTCAGAACATTATTTCTTATGAATTTTAGAGATACTCAGTGTGGGGCAAAACTGTTTAAAAGAAAGGTAATTGAAAAAATAGTAAAAGAGATTAATATTACTCAATGGGCTTTTGATGTTAATTTGTTATATTTATGCAAAAAGAGGAAATTTAGAATAAAAGAGTGTAAAACAATATGGGAAGACAAGGGAGATTCTAAGCTTAATGTAACAAAGGTTCCATTTCAGATGTTCTCAGGAGTTATAAGGCTAAGATTAATAAACTCTGTTTTTGAACCAGTATTAAGACCTTTAAGGCCTGTTGTTCATTTTGTACATAGAATAATGAATAGATAAAACAAAACTTTTAGAAAAAGTTTTAACAAAAACTAAGAATTAAACATGGGATATAAATTTTCATTAATTATTCCTCTTGCTCCGGACAGGGGAGCTGAGATAATTAATTCAATCAGGAAATTGGATTATCCTAAATCTGATTTTAATGTAATAGTTGTAAAAGGAAGAAATCCTTCCAGGAATA
>JBBSYU010000109.1:0-8034 GCA_038045105.1 Nanobdellota archaeon
TTGATTAAAAAAGGCAAGACAACTATATAAATGTGACGTTAACTATACAATATCGGGTAAATTTATATTTATTGATTATAAGTTATACAATCTTTAGTGTTTAATCTTTTTTGATTATCTCCTTAATCTTCTCATCTGCATAACTCATCAGAATTTAAATATTACCAAAATGATTAGTTTTTTGCATTGCCAATATTTCTAATTGCCAATAAAATAAATTTAGCAAAAAATAATAAAAACAAAAATTTAAACCTTATACACTTTATAGCCTTTATGCACTTTCTCACTTATCTTTATTCCAACACTGTCTCCTTTCTTTGCCTTTTCCACATTCTTTCCTTCAATCTGCATGCTGTCAACAACTTCTTCAAAATCCTTGTCTCCTCCTACAATTCTTATTGTGTCTCCAACCTTTAAAGGAGCTGTTAATTCAAGTGCAATGACTCCTACATGCTCAAAAAAATTAAAAACTTCTCCAATTTGTTTGCCTTCCATAGTTTACCTCCTGAATAAACAAGAAAAATGAAATATATAAATTTATTGTAATAGTCGAATATTAAAATTTCTAATTTTTCTTAACAAATTCAACATTAGGAAGATCTTCAAATTCTTTATCGCCAGTTAAAAATTTAATTCCCATATCTTTTGCTATTATATATCCTAAACAATCTGCATAAGATAAATCTCTTTTTTTGTAGATTTGTCTGAACTTAGAAGCTTTTGGAATCCATTCAAACTTTAGGTTAACACAAAAGTTTTTAATGGTTTTAAAAAAATCAAATATTTCCTCTTCATTATGTTCTCTAATTAAACTATAATAAACTTCAAATATATGTAGATAAGAGGTAATAACTCTTGCTTTTTTATAATTTTCATAATTCTTGCTTCCTTTGTATATCTCAATAAGAGCATAACTATCAAAAAAGTAAGTTAATCCATTTTCCATATTCTTCTGCTCTCATCTTTCATTTTTTGAGTGTCCATTTTGGATTTTAGTTTTCCAAAAAAATTCTCTAAAGTTTGATTTCTTTCTATGCTGATTGTAACGCTGTCATCAACTCTAAATCCTTCTTTAATAACAAGTTCTCTTGGAATAACTATGCCAAAGGAATTTCCCCATTCTCTTATTTTTGTCTTTGTTTGAATAACCATATGTCTAATTATTAATTATACAAACTATATAAAGTTTTCTATTCAAAAAAATATAGCCCCACCAGCTCAGAGAATCCTAGATTCTCTGGGACTTCAATTCTCTCTTAATCGAATTGAAGTGATTCAAACCTTAACTTCCAAAACCTGAGAAAAATTATATTTGCAGAGCAAATATAATATAGCCCCCACCAGCAACACGACCTTTAGACCAGAATTCTGGGTGTTGAATTTTATGCTTTATATTATTAAAAGATTATCAAACTATAAATACTTTTCTATAAATGAATTTTTGTTCAAAATAATGAATAAATATTCACATATTTTTGATTTTTCCGACGATAAAAATACGATTTTGAACAAAAGTTCTAAAAAGTATTTATACTCTTGTGACTTATTTAATACATAAGATTATTGTAAAAAAATTTATCTGAAAATGGAAATACAAACTGAACCTAACTCAATAATAGAAAAACTTAACATAATGTGTAATCAATTAAAAAAAATTGTGGAGAAAACAAAGAATGAAGAAAAATTCTCAAATACATGTGATGATTTCAACTGAACTACTTGATAGTTTAAAAAGAAAAGCTCTTGATATAGAAATATCAGTAAGCGAACTGTGTAGGAGACTTTTACAAGGAGTTCCAGCTAATGAGGAAATTATTCTTTTAAGAAAATTTACAGAACTTATAATTCATAATGAAAATAATAAAAAATGCGGAAGTATTAAGAAGTAATTATATTCCTGAAAAACTTCTTTTCAGAGAAGATTTAGTAGAAAATATTCGTTTGAAAGTTTCACTAGGAACAGGAAATTTACTCTTACATGGAGATACTGGAACAGGTAAGACAGCTACAGTTGTTAATTCTATGAAAGACTTAGAAAATATTATACTTATTTTCATTACATGCGTTCAGTATAATACATTTGCTTCAATAACAAAAAAAATTATAGAAGAAATAAGACCTTATCATGTGTTTAATGAAAGAGGAAAAAGTACTGCTTCACTATCTGAAGAACTAATTAAGGTTCTTAAAACTAAACGAACCAAACGATTTGTATTTGTTTTTGACGAAGTAGACAAGCTAATTAATAAAGAAAGAGACCACCAACAAATTTTAGGAGTCATATCCGAAGCAACATCAAGTAATATAATTTTGATTTCTAATGACACTAATGCCCTTAAAAATCTTGACGCACGAATTGAGAGCAGACTTTCTCCTGAAAAAAGACCTATTGAAAGATATTATGCTAATGAAATTATTGAAATACTCAAAGAAAGGGCTATTTTAGGGTTAGAAGAAGGAAGTTATGACCTGGAGGTTATAGCAAGAATTGGAAGATGGATTTATCAAACATCTGGTGATATTAGAGAAGCTTTAAATTTATTTTATGAAACAGCTTGTTTAGCTGAGAAAAAAGGATGTAGGATTACTTTAGATTTATTTGAAGAAGCAAAAAATAATGTTGGAGAAATAGAGTTTGACAAAATTTTTGCAGATTTACCAGAACATCAAAGACTCATAATTGCAGGGGTTGTTAAACTTTCTTTAGAAGAACCTGAAGGTTATGCTGAACACAAAAGATTATACAATTTTTATGAAAATGAAGCAAAAAATAATAATTGGGAACCTGTCCAAATAAGGCAATTTGAAAGATTTTTGAAAAAGATAGAGTTAGCAAAACTAATACAAATAACCACAAGAACTCCTAAAAATAGAAGAGGGAAACTTGTAGTATCTTTTCCTAAATTTGATGTTAATAGGTTTATTAAACAATATTTTTAGCAAACATGGAGAAATAGACGACTTTGCACCCCCTATCAGAGAGAGTGCGATGACGACTATTATATATGATAATCATGCCAACAACAAACCTCCCCATATTTAAAATTAAAATTGATGAAAAAAATAGAAAGATAGTCATAATACCTAAAACATTTAATCAATTCATAGTAGGAAATCAAGTTTTTCTAACTTCTGTTAAAATATCCAAAAAAAACATCAAACTTGGAAATAAAAATAGGGCAGAATCTCAAAGAAATTTCAAAAAGATATTGACATGTACCTAAGAATATACAGATTATTTATATTATAATTAATCTTACATTAATTATGGCCATACTTAAATCAAACGAGATTCCGAAAGAGCATTCAAGTATCTTAGGCAAGTATATGGAGAGAAAAACAGATGAGGGTTATTCCTTCAAGGAAGGAATAAAAATACCTCAATCAGTTAAGAATCTAACTGAAAAATATTTCTCTAAGGGTAAGGATGGACTTTTTTACCCAAAAAGTTCTATAGTTATTGAAGAAGAAAAAGAGTAATAAAATGCCGAGATTAAAAGGCTCTAAGGATTTAAAAAAGCGAAAGGAAAGGAAAGATAAGGATAAAAAACGAAAACGGGTAAATTTAATCAGGTTTCCCAAAAAAACAGGTCATAAAGAAATTATTAAATTATATGTTTGGAAAAAAGATTATATGACCTTAGAAGGATTTCATAGATGGTCTAAAAAAATAAGACCTAAAATTAAAAGGATTGTTTACAAACCTGTTTTAAGAATTGATGTTAATGTTGAAGACATATCTAATGAAGAGAAATTAAAACAATTTATGGTAGATAACTTTTGGGATGGTTATTTCATTATTCGTGGAGTTAGTGGAAGTGTCGCTTCAACATATAGAAGAAAATGGGTGAGAATGGCAGAGGTTAAAATAATTGATACTTCTGAAGGGTTAAGAGCTTTTATAAAAAATAAAAGCAGAATGTCTAAATATTGGTTTTGGAGAGGAGGATAAAATGAAAAAAAATAATATTAAAGATACGATAATTAAAATTTTAAAGAAAAGGATAATTCTAATGGATAGCCTAAAAAATCTTGTGGGTGAACAAAAAAGGATTGTAAATTCATTAAAGCAGTTAGATAGCGATTTAGGAAATTTAGAGAAACAGGGTGAATAAATAGAAAACTTTAATTGAATTCCTATTTAACTAAGTTTTTCATTTCTGTTAATAAACTTAAAAGTCTCTTTCCTTTTTCAGTTATCTCGTAATCAACATTCATATGCCCAATATCCTGTTTTTTGACAAATCCCTTCAAAACAAGGTCTCTTAAAACACTTTGTAAAGTCGTATGACTTACTCTTGTCTGTTTAAACATAAATGAATATTTAGACTTCTTTTTAACTAAAATTCTCAATACTTCAAATATACAATAAATCTCCTTATTTCTTTCAAATATCATATTTGAGAACAAGAATATTTATATATAATCACTACATCGTTAAAACGATGTTAAATAAGATTATCCTAATATTAATAGTATTATTATCCTTAATGGGATTAGTAAGCTCTTTAAATGAAACCTTAGAACCATATCCAACATATATAAACCATGTTTATGACTCCAGCTATACATTAATTCAGTTTTCTCATGTAAGTCTTGGTATTAATGACCTAATACTGGAAGGAACTTTAAAAAATAAAATGGATTTATCTGAAGTTCCTTTTAAATTGAAGTCTAATAATCATGATGGTATTTTTGAATTAGATGTTGGAAATGAAACATACATTGGTCAAGGCATACTACAACTTTATTTTTTTAGTGAAAGTGGAAGCCAAATAAGTCAGAGCGTGGTAGGAGTTCCATCAGACCAAAAGAAAACAGCTACTTTCTCTGTATTTTTTGAAGCAAGAGATTCTAAGCTACAAAAAAAGAGAATAAGTGGCAGTTTTAATGGAAGAATTGACTTTATTCAGAATAATGTAATTTCAGACTCTAGTGCATCTCTGAAGTATCTTAAATATGTAGAGGTAGAAACTCAAAATAGGGAAGTGATGAAAGATTTGCAATGGAGTATTTATCATCATGACCAAAAAATTTCTTCTTTAGAAATATGGCAACAAAATGTAACTCAATCAAGTGGAAGTAGCGGAGGTGGAGGTGGTGGCGGAAGTGCAACATATAACATGACCAATATAACCCAAAGAATCTCTGCTTTAGAATCATGGAAACAAACAGTTTCAGACACAATAACTTCAATCCTAAACTCATTAACAGGACATACAACAAAGATAGATAACTATGAATCAAGAATTTCTACTTTAGAAAATAAAACTCCTATTATAACAAATGGAACTTTGCCAAATTATTTTAAATATCTAAGTTCAACAGATAGAAAAAATATAATCTGTGGATATGCACAAGACAATCGTCTAACCTCTATAAATGATTTGGGATGGAATTGCAATATAACCTACAAGACTTATAGAGGAAAAGTAACTTCAACTTGTAAGTGTAAGGAGATAAAATGAAGAATATAAACCTTTTAGCAATAATTTTATTGTTATTCTTTTTTCAAAGTATAATTCTCTCAAATTCACAAATGACCATACACACTCCTATAGGAGTACCTAAAATTTTAAGTGTTGAAGCAAACCCTATACCCAGAAGTGGAGCAAGTTTAATTATTAATGTAAAGAACATAGGAAATGAAAGGGGCGGTTTTTATGCTTATGCTGAATGTAATAAAGGATTCAAAGTAAATGAAAATTGGAATGGTAATCTTGAAAGTAGTGAAGAAAAGCAAATAACAATTAATGTTTTTGGAGAGGGAATGTGTTCTGAAACAATAACCTGCAATGTTATTTTTGAAGATTCTATCAATAACAAAAAATCAGAGCACAGTATAAGTTTCACAAACGATTGCTCTTTATGTGGAACTGATTCAGCTATATGTAAAAAAGATGATTTATCTTGTACTGGGGGTAAAATAGAGAGATGTAATAATTATTGTATTGGTTATGATATTGTGCAGACTTGTAATGAAGGATGTCTTTATAAGGATAAATGGATATGTAAAGAAGATGCTAACTGGATTGATAAAGTTGATTGGTCTCTGTGGACTTTTCTTATTTTTATAACTTTAATGATTATTCTCTTTATTTATTTAATTTATCACTATTATCACCTAAAGAAAAAATAAGCTAAAAAATATTTTATTTTTCAGAAGCAATAGTTCCAACAACTATACCAATTAAAGCAAATATAAGGATTATTAATCTAATATTGGGGTCTGTTGCAACCACAGTGACTAAACTACCTAATATTGCAGAAGATAAAGCAACAACTACAATTCCAGCATTTTTTTTATTTAATAGCTTCATTATATATTCATTACAAGAACAAATATAAATCTTTCCCAAATAAACATCTGTTTATTTGTTTTCTATTTTAACACATTAAAAAGACAAATAATGATAGGGGTAGATTATTTAGGTCATAATTGCTGAATAGATATCCTTATTTTTTAATATTCTTATATCTTAAAAAATAACCCCCCTTCTTTCTATATTTCCTGTCCTTAGCACCAAAAGGTCTGCCTAATTGTTTACCTTGTTTTTTTCTTCTTTCTAATCCCAATAAAATTCTTTCTCTTATAATCTCTCTTTCCATCTCTGCAAATCCAGAAAGTATAGTAAAGAAAAATTTTCCCATAGGAGTATCTGTATCAATATTTTGAGAGGTTGCAATAAGCCTAACTCCTTTGTTTTTCATCTCTTCTAAGACTTGCAAAAGGTGTGATGTGCTTCTTCCTAATCTATCAAATTTCCAAACCACGATTGCATCAAAAATTTTATTCCTCATATCTTGAAGCATTAAATCTAACTGAGGTCTTGATGTCTTTGCTCCGCTTATGCCTTCATCTTTATACAGCTTATATATTTCATAATTATTTCTCTTGCAATAATCCCCTAATTCTAATTCTTGGTTAAGCGTTGTCTGGTCTAACTTACTCACTCTAACATAAATTGCAGTTTTTATCATTTTAAATTCAAGTTTAGCTGGTGAATTTCATGGAATTTCACCAAATTCCACACACTAATTCACCATTTGATTTTTTGTTTTATCGTCTTTAAACCTCCCTAAGACAATATTATGGAATAATTCACCATTCACCATTAAAGTTTTGTAGTAAATTTTGAATGAATAAAACTTAAAAAAGTGTATTCCCGACGAATATAAAGCAGATAAAACTCCATATCTTTGAAATACTTTTTCCCAGCCGACTATTATGTTATGTGTGTGCATGTGCTTATAACCCCCTTATTTTAATTTAATACCCTTCTTATTAAGAGATACTATTCTTATTTTGAAATTTTGAATTTTAATATTCCTCATCCCATAGAGGTCAGATTTCTATTTAATTTATTATCACTAAATGAAATTTTGATATTAGGTTTGTCCAATCCAATTTTTTCAAACATTTCATAAAGTCCATTAACTCCCTCTTGAATATTTTTCATATCTTTTTCCATAAATTCAATTTTTTCTTTTAATATTCCATTTTCTCTTTTTAGCTTTTCTTGTTCTTTTTGTAATTCTGTTTTTGTTACATCAATAAGTAGGTCTTCTTGTGAGATTGTATCTTTCATTCCAAGAAACTCTGAATAATAATGAATTTCTTCAGATTTCTTCCATCCAAACCTATATTTTAAAGCACTTTCAGACTTATATCTTGGTAACCAATAACAACAAGCATTATGTCTAAAATCATATAAAGATATTTGAGAATACTTTTGACCTGCTTCAGTTACCCTATCCTCAAATATCCTTAAAATTAGCCTTCTAAGGTATTTAGAAGCCCCTGTAGAAGAAATATTAAAGATATAGTCATCTTGCTTCAAATCTTTAAATTTTATATACTCTTTAAGCAAATCCGAACATAACATTAATTTTATTTTTCTTCCAAAAGACTTAGGCTTAACAGTTTCTTGCCTTATATTGACTTCCTTGAAGTCTGAAGATAAATCTGAAACTCTTTCATTAATTACTTAAATTTTCCCTACTTTTTGGTCACTACGCCCAAAGCCTTTAATA
>JBBSYU010000110.1:0-3030 GCA_038045105.1 Nanobdellota archaeon
TAAAAAGAACTATTAGCTATTCTAACTGTCCACCTAGAAGGGTGCACATCACTTACATAACTTATAGAAATTTGACATTACTGATATTAAAATAAAACATGGCAATCAAAATAATAAAGCTTAACAAAAAAGATAAAAAATCATTAGATTCATTTTTTAAAAAAGAATGGAGAAAATTTAATATAAAAAGAAATTATAGATGGAATAAAAAAGAATATAATTTTATAGCTAAAGATAATAAAATTCTCGGTCATATTAAGTTTAATATTGTTGGAGGTGTTGCTTATTTATCTGAAATAATTGTTGCAGAATCCGTTAGGGGTAAGGGGGTATCAGATTTATTAATAAATAAATTTGAAGAAATTGCCAAAAAAAAGAAGTGTCATCTATTGTATCTTGAAACAAGCGAAAAACACACTGAAGCATTAAGATTTTATAAGAAACACAATTATAAAATAAAAGTTAAATTAAAGGATAATAAATTCCATTTTACATGGTATTTTTTATTCAAAAAATTATCATGACAAAACATCTAATCTTCGATTCAGGCCCATTGATTAATTTTGCATTGAATGGTTTATTGCCTTTGCTGATAAAATTAAAAAAAGAATTTAAAGGAGAATTTTTAATAACAAAAGAAGTCAAGAGAGAAATAATTGATTATCCTGAAACAACAAAAAAATATGCGCTGGAGGCGGTTCAGTTAAAAGAATTATTTGATAAAGGGATAATAAAGCACGCTGACATAACAAATGAGCAGGTTGATGAACTAAGAAACAAAAGAGAAGAAATAATGAATGTGGCTAATACCACCTTTTATTCTAAAAACAAAGATATTCATCTATTAGACAAAGGAGAATGCGCGTCAATGGCTCTTTCAAAAATAATGAATTGTGATTGTGCACTAGTTATTGATGAAAGAACAGCAAGAATGATATGTGAAAATCCTGAAAATTTGAGAAAACTTCTGCAAAAAAAGCTCCATACGCCCATTACTGTAAATAAGAAAAACTATGATTTTTTCAAGGATTTTAAAGTAATCCGCTCAACAGAACTAATATACATTGCGCATAAAAAGGGGCTGATAGAATTTAAAGACCCCAAAGCTTATGAAGCAATGCTCTATGCAATGAAATTCAAAGGCTGCTCAATCTCAGACGAAGAGATTGAAGAGATGAAGAAGTTCTAAGGCTCCTTGGTATCATTTAATTTCCGTTGTTGCTTCGGTTGATTCTCGCTTAATCATCTTATCTGTACAGCTCATCAGTTTTTCACATTACCAATAAATCTTAAAAGAGATAGATTTTTAATAGGCAAAAATAGATTATTTATATTGGAGGAAAAGGAATTAAATAAAATTCCTGAAATATTGTAAGGGGATATATTTCAATGTTAGAATGCGAGCCTCCAGAGCTTGAGATGGGGGTTAAATTCCCCCTATCCCCATTTTTTAATAATGATAAATGAATCTTTTGAAAAAATAAAAAATTTCTTGTTAAAAAGATATAAAAATAACCTAGCAGGAATATTGATATTTGGTTCAGCAAATACAGGCCATTTCAAACATGGTGAATCAGACATTGACACAATGATTTTCCTAAAAGAAAAAAGAAACTTGGATTTTAAAAAAGAGATAAACTATCTACTGGAATCTCTAAAATCAAAGAGATTTGCAACTCAGTATTTTTTCTCATTAGATAGTTTGAAAGACTACATAAAAGATAGGGTAAGTTTTAGCACATATATCACAATAATTAGCAAAGATGGCTCTAAAATCTTATACTCAACACCAGAATTTGAAGACACAAAAATATATTTATTAAAAAACCCTCCTTCAAAAGAATCTATCAAAAAATATATTAAAGAAAAAGATCAATTTGAATTAAAAGGGTATTTCAAGAACATAAAGGGTTTTAGTTTAACAAAGGCATTATTTGCTCATTTAAGAAGAAAACTTCAAATACTAAACTATTTTAAAACGAAAAACCTTGTTTTTGATTATGAAGGTTGTATGAATAATCTTGACCTAACTCAAGAAATAAAGAAAAAACTAAATCTTTTATACAGATATTATAATGATAGAAAAGAGTTATCTGAAAAAGAAATTAATATGTATTATTCCCTAGCATCAGAATTAGCAAACATAATAAATAATAATTAACCACTAAACAAAACAATATTTCAAATGAAACCATCAAAAAAACTAATTTCTTTGAGCATAATTTCGCTTTTAACATTTATACTGATAATGTTAGGAGTAATCTCCAATTATCTGATTAATTTAGATTCATATGTAAATTCAATTAAATTTATATCAGATAACATCACAGCTATATCAACAATAATAAGTTTTATTTTTGACATAAAAAGCATAATAATAATCTCAATTTTAATTTCAGTTTTTCTGTGGTTTAAAGATTCAAAAAAAGATTCTATACTTTTTACCTCTGCAATGATAATTAATGCAGGAATAATATTTATAGCAAAAAACCTGATGCAAAGGCAAAGACCATTAAACCAAACAATAACAGAAACAGGATTTTCTTTTCCAAGCGGACATGCAACAACAGCTATGATATTTTTTGGACTTTTAGCTTACTTAGTCTTTAAAAAAAGTAAAAGCCAAATCCTAAAAATTTCAACAATCTGCATTTCTGTTTTTATGATTCTTTTTATTGGTTTCACAAGAATCTATCTTAAAGTTCATTGGCTTACAGATGTTTTAGCAGGATTTGCACTTGGATTGTTCATATTGACTATAGCCATAATGCTTAGAAAAAATTTGAATAATTTATTTCATTGATAACAAATACTTCTTTAAAAATTTGGTAATATCCTATCTAAGAGTTGTTTGATTAAATGACATCTTCTCACACATAAATGTGTGGGTTTCCTTGGTATTGTCTAATCTCAGTTGTTACATCTGTTGCTGTCACCTTGATGAATTTAATTCATCTACTTACTTCCCTTGATGAATTTATTCATCTACTTACTTCCCTTGATGAATTTATTCATCTACTTACTTCCCTT
>JBBSYU010000111.1:0-20022 GCA_038045105.1 Nanobdellota archaeon
TTTGAAATTCAATCTCGGGATTAAAATCCCGCAGGGTTTCTTTCAAGGGCTCGTCCTAAACTCTATATTGGTAGTGTAAAAATTTATGAACTGGGCAGATGAGAAGATTAAGATGTTTATGAAAAGCTTTTGCTAGAGCAACAGAAGCTATACCTCTAATAGATATTGATATTACTGATAATTTTATAAGCCTGTATTTTTTAGTTTATTTATGGTTATATTTCAAATAAAATACAAAGACAAGAAAACAAATGCTCGTGTTGGAATTCTTCATACTAAAAAAGGCATTGTTGAAACACCTTTTTTTATGCCTGTTTCAACAAAAGCTGCTGCAAAGTTTGTTAATCCTTCAAAATTATCTGAGCTGGGGGCTGTTGCAACTATATCTAATGCTTTTTTGCTTTCTATTCGTCCTGGTTCTAATGTGATTAAAAGACTGGGGGGTTTGGGTAAATTCATGAATTTTAAAGGTGTGAATTTCACTGATTCAGGCGGTTTTCAGATGTATTCTAAATCAATTTATTTATCTTCAAATGAAAAAGGTGTTTATTTTAGGAATCCTGTTTCAGGTGAAAAAATATTCATGACGCCTGAAAAAGACATGGAAATTCAATTTGAAATAAATAGTGATGTCGCAATGTGCTTGGATAGAATGCCATTGTATGAAGATTCAAAAAAAGAAATTGAAAATGCTGTTAGATTAACAACACTTTGGGCTGAAAGATGCAAAAAGCATCATGATAAACTGCAGAGAAAAATTCCTTTTGAAAAAAGGCAGCTTCTTTTTGGAATTACTCAGGGAGGGATTTATAAGGATTTAAGAAAAAAATCAGCTTTGAATATAATGAGATTAGGATTTGACGGATATTCAATAGGTGGTTTTGGAATGGGCGAGACATTTGAAGAAGAAATGAAGATTGTAAAACAGCAAAAACAAATTCTTCCTGAAAACAAGCCTGTTTATTTAATGGGAATTGGCTCTCCAAATGAAATTCTTGAGGCAATAAGCTTGGGATGTGATATTTTTGATTCAAGAATGCCTACTCAAAATGCTCGTCATGGCGAATTATTTACTAGTCTTGGAAAATTAAAAATTTTAAATAAAAAATATACTTTTGATAAAACACCAATTGATAAGAAATGTGATTGTTTTGTATGCAAAAATTATTCAAAAGCATACATAAGACATCTTTTAAAAGAAGAAGAAGCTGTTGGAAAAGAGCTTGCAAGTTATCATAATCTTTATTATCTGCAAAATATGATTAAAGAGGCTAAAGAGGCTATAAAGAAAGGAAAGTTTAAGGAATATAAAGAAAAAATAAAAAAAGTTTATGGGAGATAAAATATCCCTTAGTTAGCAGGGTAGGATTTAGATTTAGGAGAAAATAGGTGGTTGGGATTGATTAAATTATCAGCTAATTAATATCTATTTCTTAGCTATTTTCCACATATCTTCAAAGAATATTTTATAAGAATCCGCTACAGATTTACTTTGTATAATAAACAAAATTGGTTCTTCAGTCCAAACAATTATTGCAACTTTATTATCTTGAATATGAGTTTCTGTTAAAGGTTCAAAATTTTTATCAAAATATCTAACTTCTGTGTATTTATTTTTAATAGAGTCTCCATAACTCTTTATAGAAGTGTTAAATATCATTCTTACTCTTATTTTTTGTTTTATCCTTTTTATGTTATAGTTGTCCCAAAAAATAGTATCCATAATTTTGATTGATTCTTGAGGAGCTCCAAAAACAACATAATCAGAGCCATTTAGAGATTCATTGTAAAAGGTTTTTATTCCTTTTACACCCCTATAGATTTCAGCTTCTTGTTTATTTGGAACAGATTTTAATGCTTTGTTTATCTCTTTAGATATACTAATTGCTATTTTCTTTTTGTCTTCAAGTTCTTTTTCTTTTTCTTCAAAAATATTGATTAATGTTTCTGATGAAGTTAGTTGAAATATTCTTTTATTTCCTTCAATAATATAACTTACTATACCCTTATTCATTAATTTTTCAAGATTATCATAGACAATATTTTTATGAAACTTTGTATCTTTAATAATTTGATTTGCATCAGACTTTCCGAATTTAATTAAAGATAGATATACTTTTGCTTCATTTCTATTAAAGCCTATTTTCACTAATTCTTCTATGTCCATAGTAGTCATAATATATGACTACCTATATTTAAATCTTACCTTTTTGTATCCAAAGTTGGAAGAGAGTTCCAATACTATTAAAATGGAAAATCAAACTAATGAAAATATTGCAAGGTGTGGGCGTAATGTTAGATGTAGAGGTAATTCTCTAGGTAATAAGAGTCTAGTAACCATGGTTAGAGAATTAGCTCAAATAATGACAGATGATTTTATGCCAGGGATTTATTTCGCTGGAAAATTCGGTTCAACATTATATGCTCTAACTCAAACAGATTTACCTATCTCTGCAAAATGTGTTATTGGCGCATATGGATTTTCTAGCGCAGCTTTAGAATGTTTTAGGTTTTTGCTTAATCCAAATTGGACTGAAGAGGACAGAATTCATCCTGATAAACCTTATGTTCCATTAGGAGGAATATATCCTTGGGAAGCTGTTGCAATAAGAAACTATTTTGTTATTAAACAAAATAAGAAATTAGAGAGAACAAAGGAATAAAGAAAATATTTAAAAATGCCCTCCCAAACTCTCTCTTCTGCTTTTGAAGACCGCGTTTTCTCAATAATTCAATCAACTTCATTCAAAGGACTTCTAAATTCTAATAGAATTGAAGATAAGAAAATTATTGCAGAATATTACGAAAAAATTGAGATATTTCATTTGGCAATTGAGGTTTATCTAAGCTTACGAGATTATGATTCTGTTAGTAGATTATTACAGAAAGGCAAAAACAAAATAGGAAAGAAGTTTGATAGGTATGTTTGGGAATGTGAAGTTTTTGAAAAATAGAACTAGCTGACTTTAACTTGACAGCTCACTTTTTAGTAACATTTATATAGGTATAAACATTATTGTTACATATGATACAAAAATGTAGCATTATACAAGTAATGGAAGTGTTTTTTAAGGAACCAACTTCAATTCATTTTATCAGAGAAATCTCTAAAAAAATCAGGCTTGCTCCAACATCTGTTAAAATCTATATTAATAATTTATTAAAAGAAGAATTGATTATTTCTAAGAAATCAAAGCCTTTTGATGGCTATGTTGCTAATAGGGAAAATGAAAAATTTTTATTTTATAAAAGATTATATAACCAATATTCATTATATGAATTAAAAGAAAAAATTATAGATACATTATCTCCAAAAGCAATTGTATTATTTGGTTCATATGATAAAGGTGAAGATATTGAATCAAGCGATATTGACATATTACTAATTTCAAAAATTAAAAAAGATATTAATCTGGGAATATTTGAAAAAGAATTAAACAGGAAAATAAATATCATGATAATATCTGATTTAAATGAGCTTGATAAAAATATTGAGAAAAAGATAATCAATGCAACTAAAATATATGGCGAGATATGATGAGGGATGAAAGTTTTAAAACTATTTAATAATTCCTTTTAAATGAGGCATTTCTTTTTCAATAAATTCTATAATTTCTTTTTTAAATTGGGTATTTAATGAAATACCTGTGAACTTAGGCTTATTATGAATAATTAACCAATTTTGTTTAGAAAGCTCTTTTATTATATCTTTTAAATTTTGAAACCTCTTGAAATGTTCTGTTCTATCATATTTATCACCCCAATTTCCTTTGCTTCTTGCTAAAACCGACATTAATTGAGCTTTTTCTAAATCAGATGCCATAGAAATATAGATTTTTAATATTTTTAAATGTTTCTATCTTTGACACTTTATATCTGTTGATAGAAAGATTTAAAAATAGTAGTAGTATTAGTAGTAATATGAAAATTAAAGAAAATAAAAGTTTTTTCCTTATGCAATTTGGAGATACTCCTCAGTTAAGAGTTCTTGATTTCTTAATAGGATTTCACTTTTTTGATTATCCTGTAACAGAGATAGCCAAAGAGAGTAATGTGAGTTATAATTCTCTTAAAGTGTTCTTTCCCTACTTTATTGAGTCTGGAATTGTTTGTAAAACTAGAAAGATAGGCAAATCTGATTATTTTAAACTTAATCTTGATAATCAATTTGTCAAGAATTTGATTAAGCTTGACTGGAGCCTGACTAAAAAAAATATTATTCCAGAATTAAAAGAAGAAATATTGGCTTGAATTATTCATCTTTAAGTTAAAATAAATCCCTATTTTTTATAATGTGATGAATTATTGGTAATGTAAAAATCTAAGAAGTTATGTATCAGATGCTCTCGCTTAATTAACAGAAGCTTTGTTATGATTTGTTGCATTACTAAGGAAACATTTTTTGTTATCTGTAAAAGAGAAATTTTTTTCAATAAAAACCTTTAAATTCCTTAATATTTATATATAATCATGTCAACTGAACAAGAACTTCAATCTTTTATAGACTCTCATGTCTCTAAAGTAAAACCTTTAATGAAAGATGCGAACATTGCATACTTTGATGCAATAACCACGGGTGATGATAAATATTACAAGAAATATGAAGAGCTTAGTTTGGAGATTGAAAAAATATATAATGATAAAGAGGGTTTTGAAAAATTAAAAGAATTTAAAAAGAATATTGAAGAGATTAAAAAACCCCTGTTAAAAAGGCAACTTAACATATTATATAATTCTTATTTAGGTTCTCAAGGAGATATTTCGCTATTGAAAGAAATTATTGAATTATCCTCTAAAATAGAAAAGAATTTCAATATTTATAGGGCAAAAATTGATGGGAAGGAATATACAGATAATGAGATAAAAGATATTCTGAGAAAAGAAAATGATTCTAAAAAACTTGAAATTGCATGGAGTGCATCAAAAAAACAAGGAGAGATTGTTGAAAAGGATTTAATCTTTTTAATAAAACTAAGAAACAAACTTGCTCTTTCCTTAGGATTTAAAAATTATTATGAGATGAGCATGACTTTGTCTGAACAAAATCCAAAAGAAATTGAAAAATTATTCTTAGAGCTTGATGAATTAACTAAAAAACCTTTTGAAAAATTAAAAAGAGAGATGGACGAGGTGTTATCAAAGAGATATAAGATAAATATTCATGAATTAAACCCCTGGCATTATCATGACTTGTTTTTTCAGGAAGCGCCTGAAATATATAAAATTGATTTGGATAAGTATTATGAAAATCAGGATACAGAGCAAAAAGTAAACCTCAACCCTCAGGTTGAGGATAAAGCTTCTGCTTTATCTTTTTGCTCAGTCTCACCAAATCCAATACACAAATCCGAAGGATTTGGTGATGTTATTGAAATAGCAAAAGATTTCTACAATAATCTTGGATTGAATATTGATAATATTCTTGAAAAAAGCGATTTATATGAAAAATCTAAAAAATATCAGCATGCATGCTGCATGGATATTGACAGAGAAGGAGATATAAGAATTGTTGAGAGTGTAAAGAACAATGAAAAATGGATGGACACTACACTGCATGAATTAGGGCATGCTGCTTATGATAAATACCTAGATAAAAATCTTCCTTATATGTTAAAACATGCAGCTCATATTTTTACAACAGAGGCTATTGCGCTGCTTTTTGGAAGATTTGCAAGCAATCCTGATTTTATGGAGAGATATTGCGGTATTTCTCTTAATGAAAAAAAGAAAATCTCTGAGACTCTTGATAAGATACTTAGACTTCAGAAACTTGTTTTTTCACGCTGGTCACAGGTGATGCTTAATTTTGAAAAATCCATTTATGAAAATCCAGCGCAGGATTTAAACAAGCTATGGTGGAATTTAGTTAAAAAATACCAGTTGCTAGATTTCTCTAGAGACAAGCCTGATTGGGCATCTAAAATACATATATCAAGCTCCCCTGTTTATTATCATAATTATCTTTTGGGAGACTTACTTGCTTCGCAGATAAAAGCATATGTAAACAAGAATATAATCTTAAAAGATGAAACCTGGATTGGCAATAAAAAAGTTGGAGAATACCTTAGGGAGAAAATATTTTTCTCTGGGAAATCTTTTGAGTGGAACGAGATGATAAAGAGAGCAACAGAAGAATTACTGACTGCTAGGCATTTTGCTGAAGAGTTCTGCGGATAGAATTATTTAGTAATATAAAACTATTTGGTATATTGGTAATGTTAAATATTAAGAGTCATGTAATTAATTGATTAAGTTTTGGTGAGATTATTTGATTTAGTATCTGATTATAAAACTTTAAATCAGATAATCGAATTTTCTTATTCATAACTTCTGATACTCGCACTTGCATTTCATAAATACATATGCTTACTAAAATGCAAATGCTCGTCACTAACCTCTCTCAGAATTATTTTATTACTAATATATTGCAAGTTACAACCCAAAAACTTAAAAAACCTATTTCTTAGTGTTTTTGATGGAAGAAGCATCAACACTTGAAGAATTATGCAACATAGTAGGAGAGAGTCCTCAAAGAGCAACTTATATTGGAAATTTTATTAGGCAGGCTCTTTTGGATGAACATGAAGCTATGAGGCAGGAAGCTGTAGGGAAATTAGAATCAGAAACAATTGCTGGATATAGAGTAATAAAAAGTTTTGAGGCAGATAGAGATGTTCTTGTTCTTCTTGATTTGAATGAGTCAGAAGACCCTAGATTATCTAACCCTCAATTAATATCTTTAAGGAGTATGTATCCTGATTATCAAGGAGAACAGGTTTATCATTTTGAAACAAGTTTTTGTCCTAAGAAACAAAACCAAAAGTCTTAAAAACTCTAATTTCTTCTCAAAATCATGAAAGCTAAACTTTGGGGGTATCCCCACAATTCAAACTAGAAAACAAATAAAAAACAATTCTAGCTTAGCTTCTGTTTGTTCTGATAAACTTTATATATTGAATCCTGTTTTAATTAAATGTAGATATAGATATGGCGGATGTAGTTCAGTGGTAGAATATAAGACTGTGGCTCTTGGGACCTGGGTTCGATTCCCAGCTTCCGCTTGTTTTTCTGGAATAATTTTTGGAGGGTCAAAATGATGGACAATAGTTCTGGTTGTATTCATAATACCAAAGAATTCTGGGTTAAAATCCAAAGCAGAAGAAGTTCTTAAGAAATTTAATTTAATTGGAGATATAATTGAGATTAGAGGGGAAGATATTCCTTGTTTTGTCTCAAAGTTCTCTAAAGAAGAGAAAAAAGTCATAGGAATAACTGGAGAGGATTTATTTCAGGAATTTATTCTATCTAACTATAACTCCAAACTTAAAATTCTAGAAAGAATAAAATGGGAAAATGATGATTATTTGTTTAAAAAACCATCTCTCTGCTTGCTTGGGCCTAAAAATAAGAGATTAGAAGATTTTGATAAGAAACTAAAAGTTGCTGTAAATTCTAAATATAAACAACTTGCAAAAAGAGGCATATTAAATAGATTAGAAGGAAAAGGATATGTATTTGAAAAGATTTATATTAATGGCGCAAGTGAGGAATTTTTTGCTAAAGGAATTGCAGACTTAGTAATTGATATTGTTTGCTCAGGAAAATCAGCAGAAGATGCTGGATTAAAGGTTTATGAAAAAATATTCGAATCAGATATTGTTGTTATAGGTATATTGAATGATTGTAGAAAAATTAATTTTGATTATAGTGAATTAGATTTTGAAAAAATGAACAATTTAATTCCAACAATAATAAAGGACGAACAAGGTAATGTTTTGACTTTAGCTTATTCAAATAAAGAAAGCTTGAAAAAATCAATAGAGACTAAAGAAGGATGGTATTTTAGCAGAAGCAAAAATAGACTATGGAAAAAAGGAGAAATCTCTGAAAATATCCAAGAAGTATTAAAGATAAAAACAGATTGTGATAAAGATTCTTTGATATTTATTGTGAAACAAAGGGGGGATGCGTGTCATTTGAATCAATATAGTTGTTTTGGAGAAGAAAAAAATTTTGATTTGCAAGAGTTATATGGGATAATATCTGAAAAAATAAAAAGCAATGATGAAAAATCTTATACAAGAAAATTAATTGCAAATCCTAATGAATTAAAAAGAAAAATAATTGAAGAAGCAGGAGAGGTAGTTACTGCTGATTCAAAAGAAAATCTTATTTGGGAATGTTCTGATTTGATTTACTTCTTATTTGTGATTATGGCAAGAGAAGGAATTACTATAAAAGATATTGAAAGAGAAAATGAGAGACGAAATAAAGAAACCTTAATAAACAATCAAGTTCTATTAAATCAAAAGGAGAAAACATAAAATGACAACCGAAAATGTGAAGGGGTTTCGCGACATTGAAGATTCTTCAAAAAGAATTGCAATTAGAAACATAATTGAAGATGTGTTTAGATTATATAATTTTCAGGCAGTTGAAACACCAATAATTGAATATGAAGAATTTGTAAAAGGAAACAATGCAAATGATGAAGCAGTATCAGATATTTTTAAATTAAAAGACAAAGGCGAGAGAGCGCTTGCATTAAGATATGAATTCACATTTCAGTTAAAAAGGCTTGCAAAGAACAAGAAACTCCCATACAAAAGATACCAGATTGGCCCTGTTTTCAGGGATGAACCAGTAACTGGAAACAGATGGAGGCAATTTATACAATGTGATGTTGATGTGGTTGGTTCAACATTAAAGGATGAAGCAGAAATCTTGAAAATTGTTTCTGAACTACTGAATAAATTAGATATAAAATTTCAGATTAATTTCAATAACAGAAAATTATTAAATGAAATTCTTGATGAAGCAAAGATAAAAGATAAAGATAAACAACAGATAATAAGGGAAATTGATAAACTGGACAAGCTTTCTGAAAAAGAGATAAAAGAAAATCTTAGAAAATTTGGTGCTGAAAAAATCCTTGATATTTTTAAGAAACCTGAAAAATATTTTGAAAAATATAAATCTTATGAAGAGATTAAGGAACTGAAGAAAATCTGTTCTTTGTATAAAATTAAATTAAATTTTCTTCCTTTTTTGGCTAGAGGACTATCTTATTATAATGGAAGCATATTTGAAGTTAAAGGAGAGATGAAAGAAACAATTTCAGCAGGAGGAAGTTATCTTGTCAATGGAATTCAAGCAACAGGAATTTCATTTGGCTTGGATAGGTTGGAATTGACTGCAAAAATTCCAGATGAAAATAAAAAAGTTTTAATCATCAGTTTAAATCAGGATAAAAAAGCAGTTGAAATTGCAGATAAAATAAGAGCGCTTAATATTCCCTGCTCTGTTATGTATAACAAAGTTTCAAAAGCACTTGACTATGCTAATTCATATTTAATAAAATACGTTATTTTTATAGGTGATAAAGAGACAAAGAAAAATAAAATAAAAATTAGAGACATGGCTTCTGGAAAAGAAAAAATGATTTCAGAGAAAGATTTAGGGAAGGAGATGAAAAGATAATTTAGATAATTATTTTTTCTTTTCAATTAATCTTACTTTTGCAACAGGTTTTGGGGTTATCATGCTATCTTTTCTGGATACATGCACTAAAATAGCTTCTTCATTAAAACCATTGGAAGCTTTTAAAACTTCTTCTAAGTCACTTTCTGACAATCCGCCTTTTTTCATTTTTTCTAAAAATCTTTTTACCAGGACATTATATGCTTCTTGAGAATATAATAAATAATCTTTATGCGGATGTGCATCTGGAAGAGGTTTTCCTTGAGAATCACATCTATGAAAATAATCTACAATTAATTTTTCTCCTTGAGTTCTGGTTCTTCTGAG
Source organism: Nanobdellota archaeon (assembly GCA_038045105.1). Classification (GTDB taxonomy): domain Archaea; phylum Nanobdellota; class Nanobdellia; order Pacearchaeales; family GW2011-AR1; genus ARS1285. Next base: position 9,808 of record JBBSYU010000111.1, read on the forward strand.
AAAAAGCACAGACTCACCAAACCCATACTGCACAACGTTATCTTGGTTTAGACTGATAGTCTTAATTTTCTTGCCTTCATAATAAACGAACTCATCTTTGAGTTCTGGATGTTTAAATAATCCCATATTAGATAAATTCAAAAATCTCTCACTTAAAAGCTTTATTGTTTTCCAATCCTTACAATCCAGTTCTTCTTTGAAAATCTGTCAGTCTCTTTGCTATTTATCTCCAATATCTTAAATCCAACACTTTTTAATAAATTTAAAAATTCTTTTTCTGAAAAAAGATAATAGTATCTCATAAAACTTTTCTTGCCTTGCTTCCACGACATGTAAATATCTCCTTTATTTTTTATATTGTCAAATCTTTCATCCTCAGAATTCCAAATAGTTATAAGAGCCTCTGCTCCTTTTTTCAAAATCCTGTAAAATTCCTTTAATGCATTTAATCTTTCTTTTTCACCTTCAATACAGTGCAATGTTGCAATAAATAATCCATAATCAAACATTTCATCTTTGAATATTTTTTTATCAAGTTTTGTTGCATTTCCCTTAAATAACCTGGCTTTTACATCTTTTTTCTCAGCTCTTTTTTTAGTTAATTTTATTGATTCTTTTGAAGAATCTATTCCATAATAAAGAATATCTTTGCTTGGAACCATGTTCCAGCCTGCTCCACAGCCCAAATCAATAACCAATCCTTTCTTATCTTTTAAAAACTCATTAACAGCATTTATCTCCCTTACCTTAAAAAAATCTCTTTTTTCAACTGACTTTGCAATATTATCCCAGACTTTTTCCTGATTTGGTTTCTTGTTCTTCTTTAGAAATTCTTCTTTAGAGATTATTTTTATGGAGGTCATTTTAAATATTAATAAACTATTATTTAAAAACTATTACAAAAATTTTTATCTAGGCATGCTAACCAAATCTCTAAACAATCTTCCAAGAGAAAAAACACTTCCGCTTGCATTTAGTTCTAGATATTGCTCTCTTAGTTTTTGATTTCCATGATATTTTAACTGCTCTCCATAATCCCAATCAATATGCTGGCCTAGAACAAGCCTGAATGAACTTAATCTTCTTGTAAGTTCCTCTAGACTTATTTTTCCATCTGAAAAATCCATAAAAACTTTTTCATGACCCTCAAAATCTCTAGGATAGTCTTCATTTACTCTTCTTTCAAAATAAGGTTTTAAAAATTCACGAAAGCCTGCTATTGTAAAACAAGCAGTTGTTAATTTTTGTCTATCTGATTCTGATAATTCTCTTAATCCTTCTCCAAATAAATTGCCCATTAAATTATTTTGTTTTAGAATCTTTTGTGCAGATGCTTCTTCTTTCATTCTTGTAAGAGACCTTCCTGCTTTTTTTCTTTTAAAAAGAAGTTCTTCATATTCCTCTCTTCTCATTTGTCCTGACTCAAAATAATCCAATGCTTCCTGATAAGTTAGTTTTCTATTGCCAATAGTTATCTTTCCTGAACTCTTTCTTTGAAATCGTTTTAATAAAAATGCTCCAACTGTGTCATCTGCTGTTGGCTCTCCCTGATTTCTTCTTACATATTCAATTCCTGCCAATCTTACATATTCTACCATTTAATTATACTCCTTATAATTTTGATAAATATAATCAAAGCCTGCTCTTCTTCCTTTTTCTTGAGCGATTATATGTGCAACAACTGCAAATAAACTTGCTTCAATGCTTTCTTCAGAAATATGTTCCTTAAAAGAAAATCTAAAAGGATTTGTAGCAGTTCTCTGAATTTGTTGGATAAGTTCAGGATTTGGATTTTCACCAGTTAAAAATCTAAATTCTTCTTCTGGTTTTTCTTCAAGTCTAACAAATGTTCCCACTACCTTAGCTAAAGGAATATCTCTTTTTATTAATCTTTTTCTTGTTTCATCGAAGTTTCCTAAAAAATGAACTGCTTCATGATAAATCATTCCATTATCAGGATTACTTGGATTCACAATAACTGCTAAACCATCAAAATTTAAAGTTATCGGAGCTTTCTTTCTACGACATTTAAAATTCTCTGAATATCCTGTATTTCTGCACATGGTTTTTACTAATTCTGATTTTTCTAAACAATTTAATCTATCCCCAAAAACATCAACTAATTCTTGATAAGCTCCATACAATCTCTTATCACTTTCGGAAGCCCAGACTATATTTCCAAACCTTTCAATTATTGTCCTATATGCTTTTTGCTGATAATTTCCATATTTTTTTGCCATAAATAAACTAATAAAATCATGTATTTAAATCTTACTAATTGTTATCATTATTAAGTGGTATAATAATTAGTTTTTAAATCAGAAAGCCTTATAAATATGTCTTTACATGTAAAGACATGAGTGATAGAAAACGAATGAAAAAAATAAGGAAAAAGAGGATTGCTGCTATAGATGAGCAAATATTATCTCATGAAAAGAAAATTAGGATTGAAAATCCTGAAAAAGACACAACAATAGGATATTGGAAAAACGAAATAGAGAAAAAATTTAAGAAAATAAAACAGGAAGATGAAGAATATCTGAAGAAAGATAAGGAAACTAAATAAAGAAGTATTGGTAATGTGAAACTAATGTTAAATATTGGTAATGTAAAAAGCTTTATGAGATATGGATGAGTAGATTAAAATGTTTATGAGAAAATGTTTTAAACCATCTTATAAAATCTCTATATGCTCAACTAAACCTCGGACATTAAGATACCAATACTAAAAATATTGAGAAATAAATGTAAATAAAAAATAAACATGGAAATATTAAAAAAAACAATAAAATCTGGAAATGCCTCTGCAGTTGTGCTTCCAAAAGCGTGGCTTGACAAAAGAGTAAGGATAAAGTTGGTTGACATTGATTCTGAAACTATTCTTTATGATGTTTTAGATATTGTTAAGCCTATTGTAGATTTATCTGAAATTATAGGAATTTACCTTGTTGGAAGCTATGCAAGAAAAGATATGGAAGAAGCAAGTGATATTGATATTCTAGTGATTACAGAAAAAATTTCCAAGGAATTAATTAAAAAAGGAAACTATGAGATAATGATAATCTCGCTTGATTTGCTTGATTACAAATTAAATGAAAATTTGCTTCCAATTGGAACAATGCTAAAAGAAGCAAAGCCATTATTAAACAGCAATTTCTTAAAAAATATAAATATAAAGGTTACTAAAAAAAATATCAAATGGTTTTTAGACACAACAAAATCGAGCTTAGCTATAGTGAATGAATCTATTAGTTTGATTGAAAAAAGCAAGCCAGATGGAAAATTAAGTGATTTAATTGCATATTCCTTGATTTTAAGACTAAGAACACTTTATATGATTGATTTATTAAATAAAAATAAGGTATATAATAAAAATGATTTTATTAAATTAATAGAAAATATCTCTGGTTCAAAAATTGCTTATGAAAGGTATATTTATGCTAAGGGCAATGAAGAAAGCAAAAGAGAATTGCTTGTTAATGAAGGGAAAAAGATTTATGAGTATCTAAAAAAATATCTAATAAATATTGAGAAACAGGTTAAGTGATATTTAATCACAATCTCTTCTCCATATATGTTTTTTCTTTATCAAGTTTATATCCAAGTTTCTTATAATACTCTCTCGCCCCAATTCCAGAGATAATCTTTAATTCTTTTATATTTTCTTTCTTGACAATTTCCTCTGCTTTTTTTATTAATTGCTTTCCCAATCCTAAATGCTGCCCAAATCCTTTTCCTTTTTCTCCAATTAAAAGTGCTTGTCCATAAACATGGACTTCTCTGATAATTGCTGTTTTATCTTTATTTTTTGTTTTATTGTTTATCCTCAATCTCAATAATCCAAAAAGGATGTTATCTTTATTAATAAATTCCAAGAAACATTCATTGCCTTTAGATGCTTTATAATTAGTAATCTTTAATTTCAGAGTTTTATTAATCTTTAAATTATCCCTTACAGCAAATCCAATCTCCCTGAATCTTATTTCATCTATTTTCGCCTTCTCTTTCTTAAGAGAAATATCCATATCTCTTCTTAAATCAATTCTTTTTATTCCGGCAATCAAATAATCAGGAGGAATTTCTCTCATTATTCTCATTATTCTGCAGTAGTTGGGAATAATAAGCATTATTTTTTCTAAAAGTTTTTCAATCTGCAATTGATTATAAGGTTTATACAAACCTTTTTTATATAATTTTTCTAGTTGTGCTCCTTTAATAACTTGGCAAGGATATATTTTTAGCTGGTCTGGTTTGAAATTTTCATTTTTGAATAATTTTACAAACATATTATAGTCTTTAGAAGGATTTGAAAGAGGCAATCCTAACATAAGATGATAACCAACTTTGAACCCACTCTCCTTTAATTTTTTTGTAGCTTCAATAACTTCCTTTACTTTGTGCCCCCTATTGATTTTTTTGTAAATTTTATCATCTAAACACTGAACACCTAATTCAACTCTTGTGCATCCAAATTCAAGAATTCTTTTTATTGTTTTTTCATCTATGCTATCAGGACGGGTTTCAATGCATAATGCGACGCATCTGTGTTTTGCTTTTTCATTTAATTTTTTTGCTTGTTCTAATTCTTTTTTTAATAAATTCAATTTTTTATTGGTAATGTTAATGCTTGTGTTTATTTTGTTATGATTAAGATGTTTATGGGAAGAGTAATCATTATTATCATTAAAATTCTTTGAATCATTAAGAGCATCATAGCACTCTTTAACAAATTCATATTGATATTCTAGAGGATATTCAAGAAAATTTCCTCCCATAATTATTAATTCAATTTTTTGTGTTGGATGATTCATCAGCTGAAATGCTTTTAATCTGGATTTTACTTGCTCGCATGGATTGTATTTCAGTCTTTCTGCTCTGAGGACTGGTGGAGATTTTGGTGTGTAGCTCTGTGGGACATTAAGACTTGGGCAGTAAAGACATGTTCCGTGCTGACATTTTTTAGGATAAGACATTACAGCAATTGGAGTCACGCCTGCAAGAGTTTTGCTTGGTTTTCTTATTTCATTTTTATCTGGTAATTTCATTTTTTGATGGAGGTTTTATAATAATATTTATGGAAAATATACTTATAAATGATTTTATTTGAATTTTTAATACTGGAATTGTGAAAACTTTAAGAGTTATGGCATCTGTGATTTGTTTTTATGTCTGATTTCAAAACTTTTGCTACTCACAAACATTTCTTAATTCATTATAATTAGTGATAAATTTATAATATGATAAGCTTTTGCAATACAAAGACTTATAAACTAAAAGAGGGAAATCTTGGTTTTTTGGTTAGCCACTACAATTTAAAAAGCCTGATTATTGGCTTTTTAGGGCTTAAAATGTTAAAACTACTGAAAAAGACCTAAATAATTTTTAGCATACAAAACTTATTTAAAATCCAAAATACTTGATTTCATGTAAGTTTTTATGAATTAAACTCAATTAAATTAAAATTTATGATTGCAAAATGGAAAACAAAATTGAAAAAACAGAAAAAACAGAACATGCAACTGAAAAAGAAAGAATAGATGAGATGGATGCAAGGTATCTTAAACAGGTTAAGAAAGCAAGACTTGAAATTAAGAATGACAGGAAGAATTTCTGGAATAAAAACAGTGTTAACTTCAGGAATAATATCAAAAATCTTGTTTCTTTTTTCAAATTTCCAGAAAAATGGAGTGTTAGTATTGTTGCTTCAAGATTCCTTTTGGATAAGCATACAATGCCCTATGACATGGAAGTATGGAGTTTTTCAGATGTTGTTGGAGCAACTGAAAAACAAGGTTTTGACATTGTTTTATTTTTTAATAAAACAGATTTGGAATTTTTATCAGCTTCTGCTTTATTGCCTCTTGTAGTGCATGAAGTAGAGCATGTTTATCAGGCTGCTGAAAATCCAGTAAAATATGTTAAACAAGCTGTTGATGATGAGCTTAATTTAGGGTATGAAAGAGATGCAGAAGCAGAATCAAGAAAATACTCTGATGAATTCAGGAAAGAAAGTGTGCTTGAAAAGGTTATGTATTGCTATGATGAAGAAGGATGGAAAGGGGCTAAGAAAATTGCAAAATACATGTATGAAGAATCTGAAAATATCTATGGCGGTGGATATGACCAGGAAATGATTAAAGAAGAGTATGAAGTATTTAAAAAAGCAGAAGAAGAAAAAGACATTGACATTTTTATTGATTATTTTTTAGACTCAATAAAAGAGACAATAAAAGAAGAGAAGAAAGAGGAAGAGAAGAAAGAGGAAGAGAAGAAAGAGGAAGAGAAGAAAGAGGAAGAGAAGAAAGAGGAAGAGAAGGAATGAGATAGAAAAATTAGCTTAATTATTCTATAATTGTATCTACTATTTAGTTACATCAATAACAAAGCTTATATAGTTATTAATTCTAGTATCTTATATTAAAAATGGAATCTAAATTATCAAGAAGAAAATTTGGGCAAATTGGATTAGCTGCTTTAGCATCTGCTTTGGTTCCCTTGGCTTATGCTTCTAATCCTGCTTATGCTGGTGAAACTGCTTCTTCAAACTCTTCTAATCCTCCTGATTCTTATTCTACCTCTTCTAATGGAATAGAATATACAAAAATAAGAGAAAGAGTGGCAAAAAAATTAGGAAACGAAACAGTTAAAGTTGAGCTTGGCTTGGAATCAAAATTATGGCAAGGGCTTAAACCTGGAATGGGAAAGCAGAAATTCTATGATTCAATAAAACAATGTCCAATTGAACTTAAAACAACCACAATTTTTGGAGGAATTTTTGCCGTGAGAGGTTATATTAATAATGAAGATATAAGAGATGAATTTCTTAATGCAGCAGATAGATTTATTAAAAATAAACCTTCTGAATATGATACTGGTCTTAGATTTACAAAAGAAGATAAAAAAGCATTAGAGAAAATGCTGAACAGAGAATTAAAAAGTCCTCTAACTAATAGTATTGGATTGCCTTTTTTTAAAAGAAATGTTTATCTTTATCCCCCTAGAAGCCAGATATTGCTCAGAACTGACAGAGAGGGATGTGCTTTATTTGATATTCAGGTTAATTCAAATGAGGATACAAATAGTTCTCCTTCTTATGAAAAACCAATCTTAGTAAAAATAACAGATGAAGCTGAAAAAGAAGTTTTCAGGAAATTTTTGCTTTTGTCAATATTGACAAAAGATCCAGAAGGAATCATACCTTTTGAGAATTTCTATAGGGAATATTTGGGAAGAAAATAGAACTAGTTGAGTATTGGTAATTTAAAAAACTGATAAGTTTTGCAGATGAGGAGATTAAAATATTTTATGAGAAGCAAAAGATATGAATCATAATCCATAAATATGAATCATAATCCATAAATATGAATCATAATCCATAACAGACAACAGATGCTCTATGTCTAAAATTATGATTGATACCAATAAATAATAGGAATAGTTTAATTCTAATTCTTCAAAATAAGCAATGCACTGCATAAATGTTTTTAAATAAAGATTTCTGAAAGGTTATATAATTATCTAAACAAAAAAGAGATAAAAAATAAAAAGAGAGCATGAAAAACTATTTTATAACATCTGAATCAGTGACTGAGGGGCATCCTGATAAAATCTGTGATAATATTTCTGATGCTATTCTTGATAATTTAATTGTTCAGGATCCTTATTCAAGGGTTGCTGTTGAATGCCTTGTTACAACAGGAACTGTGCATGTTGCAGGAGAGGTTACTACTCGGGGATTTGCAGATGTTCAGTCAATTGCTCGAAGGGTGCTTCGGGAGATAGGATACACAGACCCTAAATTTGGAATTGATGCTGATGACGCAGGTGTCTGGGTTTCTTTGCATGGGCAGAGCGCTGACATAAGTCTTGGAGTAACTGAAACAGACAATAAAGACCAGGGTGCTGGTGACCAGGGAATGATGTATGGTTATGCATGCAATGAAACCCCTGAATTAATGCCTCTTCCAATTATTCTTGCACATAAATTAACAAGGAAACTTTCTGAAGTTAGAAAAAATGGAATGGTAAAAAATCTAGGGCCTGATGGAAAATCACAGGTTACAATTGAGTATAAAGATAATAAGCCATTTAGAATAGAGGCGATTGTTATTGCCCAGCAGCATAAGGAAGATATTTCAGAAGAAGTGCTGAGAAGGGAAATTTTTGAAAAAGTAATAAAACCTGTCTGTAGTAAATTCATGGATGAAAGAACTAAGATTCATATTAACACAACAGGAAGATTTGTTATTGGAGGGCCTGAAGGAGATACAGGTGTTACAGGAAGAAAAATTATTGTAGATACTTATGGAGGTGTAGGAAGACATGGTGGAGGAGCTTTTTGCTTGACTGGAAATTCTCTTATTAATACTGAAAAAGGACTTTTGCAATTAAAAGAACTCGATGGTAAAACTAAAGATCTTATTGTAAAGACTGATATTTCTCCGACAAAAGCTGAACTGTGGCTGGATAATGGAGAAATGGAAACTATTAAATTATTAACAAGAGATGGATATGAAATAGAAGGAACAAAAAATCAATGTTTAAGAGTTATTGATAAAACTGGAAATTATATTTGGAGAAGAATAGATGAATTAGAAGACTCTGATTGGATTTCTATTCAAAAGAAAAATAGACTTTTTGGAAGCAGTTTTAATACAGATTCTTTTTCTTTTGTGCATAAACCCTCTACTTATAGAAAAAATATTTTTGATTTTCCTGAAAAATTGACAGAAGATTATTCCTATTTAATGGGGTTATTAATAGGAGATGGAAATTGCATGATGAATGGAGGGATTGGAATTTGTGTTTGTGAAGAAGAGCAGAAGTTGAATGTTCAAAATTTATATAAAAAATTATTTGGAAAATTTGGAAAAATATTTGGACATTGGGCTTTTTTTGGAGGAATTGAACTTAGAGCTTATTTATCATATTTAGGATTGAAAAAGCAAAGATCATGGCAAAAAGAAGTTCCAAAATCAATTTTTTATTCTGAACCCTGTGTAGTTGCAGGATTTTTAAGGGGGCTATTTGATACTGATGGAACTACAAGAATTACTGGAAGAAACAATGATTCCTTGGATATTAAATTAACATCAACTTCTTTAAAGCTTGTGAAAGAGGTACAACAATTATTATTAAATTTTGGAATAGTTTCGAATATACAAATTGTAGATAGAATTGGGAAAGTTTCTCAAATAAATGGAAGAGATATTGTCTCTTCTAGAATCCTTTATCATTTAAGATTGAAGGGTACAGAGAGTATTAAAATTTTTAAAGAGAAGATAAGATTTAGTTTAAGCAGAAAGAATAAAATTTTAGATTCAATAGATTTATCTTTAAAAACTGATAGATTAATAATTCCAAATCAGATAGAAAGAATAAGAAGATTATGGAATAAATTACCTTCAGAAATAAAACAATCAGATGAATTTAACATTGGAAGATTAACAAGAAGTCACGAAGGGAAAGCTACAAAGGAACTCACTTATGATAAATTAAAGGCTTTTTTAGATGGATACTCAAAGTTCTTTGAAGGGGATTATGATTTTGAATATTTAAGAACTTTTTATATAATGAATCATTATTATACAAATATTAAAGAGATAAAGAACTCTTTTGCACCTGTTTTTGATATAACTGTTCCTGGCGCACATACTTTTACAGCCAATGGACTTATTTGTCATAATTCAGGCAAAGATCCGTCAAAAGTTGACAGAAGCGGTGCTTATATGGCAAGATATATTGCCAAGAATATTGTTGCAGCTGGTTTGGCTGAAAAATGCGAAGTCCAGCTCTCTTATGCAATTGGTGTTGCAAAGCCGACTTCTGTTAATGTTGATTGTTTTGGAACAAATAAAATTACAGAAGAAAAAATAATGCAGTTAGTTTTGGAAAATTTTGACATGAGACCTAAGGCAATTATTGAGCAATTAGATTTAAGAAGGCCGATTTACAGGAAAACAGCTTCCTATGGGCATTTTGGAAGATGCGATGAAGATTTTACATGGGAGAGAACAGACAAGGCTGATATTCTAAGAGAGCAGGCTGAGATTGGAATAAAAAACTAATTTTAACATTCATGTTGAATAATTTTAGGTTAGTTTTTCATTCTAAATCACCAAATCTAGAGGATTTGGAGATGATGCTTGAGTGATTCTTTATAGATGATATGAGAATTCTAGACCGAAAAATAGATTAAAGCCAAAGCTTTAATTC
>JBBSYU010000112.1:0-4583 GCA_038045105.1 Nanobdellota archaeon
ATGAACAAAATAAATGGTATGAATTAAGAACGCGAAATAATATTAGGACTCAACAGCATAAATCCAGCTTACTAACCATAATATAAACATCAGTATTCCTATTGCAACATTGATTATTGTTCCTATTATGGGAAATATATAAAAAATATTTCCAATAATTCCTAAAATAGCTACGATAATAAAAATAATCAGGCTTTGTTTTGCATAATACATTACATATTCATTATCTCTTTTTGCTATTAGTGCAATTACAAAACCAATTATTGATAAGAATGTTGCAAGAAATGCAAATAAGATTTTATCATCATTTTTTGATGGTTTATTTGCTTTTGCTGAACTCTTTTTCTTTGCCATTGTATATTATAATGTATACATCTGAGTTTATAAATGTTATTTATATGTTTTCTGAAACTTACTATCTTAAATTATTGGTATCATAAAATAATTCCAGTTCTGAAGATGAGCAGATGAAGCGCTTATGCATATTTTACAAAACTTAATATTACTGATAATGAAGAATAATATCTAAAGATATTATATATGAGCCTGCCAAGATTTGAACTTGGGACCCCTGCCTTTCTTAGCTTTATTTATTAAGCTTGGAAAATAAATTTCTAGCGAAATATATTCTTATAAGAGCAGTGCTCTAACCAGGCTGAGCTACAGGCTCATACTTATAAAATTAAAGCAGTTCCTTGTTTTTAAAGTTTGTTGAATGTCATAGGAATTTATTTAAACATCAAAATTTATCAAATAAATTTTGTGGCTTAAAAATTCTTATTTGGAAGAATTTTTAAACCTGCTTCTTTTAATTTTTTCATGTTAAATAGAATGCCTAGTAATATAAAAACTAAAAAGAAAAAAATTCCGAGTCCGTTTAGTTTAACGACTTGTCTGAAACACTTTGATATTAATAATCTTAAGTATATAAATTTTTATGATAATATAATTTAGGAGTATCATATGTTAATTGGTTTAGTGGGAACAGTAAACAATAATCTTTATAAATCTAAGAAAACTGAGAATATTAGCAATCTTCAGATTGTGAGTATGTTTTCCAGTGATTTTAAAGATTCACTGGATGAATTATTTCATGCTTTAAGTCCCCGGTATCTTCTTCGGAACATGCCGGGTTTTCTTTTCACTTGTTCTCGGAGGATATATGAAAAAAGCAATTGTTTTTATTGATGCTAATAATTGGTACCATAATATTAAAGGATGGTTTAAGCCGAGTGATATCAATATAAAAAAAGTTGTTGATTTAGTTTCAAAAGAAAAAAATATTAATGTAACTGAAATTAGATGGTATGTTTCAATGCCCAGCATAAAAGATAATGAATTAATCTATAAAAGGCAGAGATCTTTTTTAGGATACCTGGAGAAACAGGGCATCAAAGTGATTACTAGAAAACTTCAAAGATTATCTAATAAGGAAATCGTAAAAAAGAGACAGGAATTATTAGATTCTTGGGATTTATGTGCATTTTGTAAACCTATAGTGGAATCTAGTTTTTTAGATATTCAAAATCCAAATCAAAAAGAAAAGGGGATTGATGTTTGGATAGCAATAGATATGGTAAAAGAAACAATACAAAATAATCTTGACTGCTGTATTTTAATTTCTGGTGATGCTGATTTTGTTCCTGCATTTAAATTGATTAAAAGTTTAGGAAAAGAAGTTTTAAGTGTTTTTGTTCCTAGAGGTTACTCTAATGAATTAAGACAAAAGTTTCCTTATTTTATTCTTAAAAGAGAAGATTTAAATAAATGTCTGAAAGATTATAAAGAGGATAAAACAAAATGTTAATTGGATTAGTAGGAAAGCCATCTTGCGGTAAAAGCACATTTTTCAAAGCATGCACACTTGCAGATGTGCTTATAGCATCATATCCTTTTGCAACAATAAAACCTAATCATGGAATAGGATATGTGAAGATTGACTGCATTGATAAGGAATTTAATGTTAAATGCAATCCTCATAAAGGATATTGTTTGGATGGGAAGAGATTTGTTCCTATTGATTTAATGGATGTTGCTGGGCTTGTTGAAGGGGCTTCAGAGGGAAAGGGATTAGGGAATGAATTTCTTAGTGATTTATCTGCGGCTGATGCGTTTATTCATATTGTTGATATAAGTGGTGAAACTGATGCAGGCGGAAAAGAAACTAAAGGTTATAATCCTGTTGCTGATGTTAAAATGCTTGAGAATGAATTAGATTTATGGTATCTGCAGATTTTAGAAAAGGTGTGGAAAGGATTTGCAAGAATTATCCAAAATACAAAACAGGAGCTTCATAAAGCAATTGCAAATCAGTTTACCGGGTTAAAGGTAAATGAAGATGATGTAAAAAGGATACTTGTCAAGGGAAAATATAATATGGAAAAACCTGCTGACTGGAGCAGAGATGATTTGATGAGATTTGCTCATGAACTAAGGCATTTTTCCAAGCCAATGATTATTGCTGCTAATAAATGCGACAGGCCTGATGCTTCTTCAAATTTGAAAAAACTAAAAAATGCTTATCCTGAACTTATTATTGTACCCTGTTCTGCTGATTCTGAATTATCACTTAGACTTGCTCATAATGCTGGATTGATACAATATATTCCAGGAGATAATAAGTTTAGCATATTAAAAGAATTAAATGCTAAACAGGAACTTGCTCTTGGATTAATTCAGAAAAATGTTTTTGATATTTATAGTGGAACAGGAGTTCAGGAAGTTTTGAATAAAGTTGTATTTGAGTTATTGAAATATATTGCAATATTTCCAGCAGGAGTTCACAAGCTTGCTGATTCTAAAGGAAATGTTTTGCCTGATTGCTTTTTATTGCCTTCTGGCTCAACTGCTTTGGATTTTGCATTTGCAATTCATACTGATTTAGGAAAGAATTTCATCAAGGCAATTGATGTAAGGACAAAGCAGGCTGTTGGGAAAGAGCATAAGTTAAAGCACAGGGATGGGCTGGAAATAATTACGAGATAAATTGATAGTAATATTTATAAATAATTTAGGAATGAAGTTTTTATGAGAATTAAAATAAACAACATTGAATTTGTAGGTCATGATTATCATGGAAGAAAGTATCAGATTTTTTTTGATTCAAAAAGAGATCCTAATCCTGAAGATGGAGTAGAAATTAGAAATTATTCATTAAATTGGAATTTTATTGATACAAGACTTGGTTTTCCTTTAAATGTTGAGTTAACTGAAAGAGTTTTTGATGGAAATGCAGATGTTACAGCTAAAGTTAGGTTTAAAAAAAGTTATTCTGATTATGGAAAAGTTGATGATTATGTAAAAAGGCAATTAGAGCAAATAGCTGCGGATGGAATGGTTAAACTTTGAATATGGAAATTCATGAAGCAATAAAGAAAAGAAGAAGCATAAGAAAATACAAAGATAAAGAAGTTTCCAGAGAAATAATAAAGGAATTAATTAAAGCAGCGAGACTTGCGCCTTCCGCTTATAATGCACAGCCCTGGAGATTTAAGGTTGTTAATGATAAAAATATTATTAATCAATTAAGGGAATATGGTGTTTTCAAAAATGAATTTGTTTATAAAGTTCCTTTAATCATTGCCTGCTGCGGAGATATTCTTTGTTATCCTGATAGAGCTAAAGAAAATTTTGATTTAAAAGAATTAGCTATTGCTGATATCTCTTTTGCTTCTCAAAACCTTGTTTTGAGGGCAACTGAACTTGGATTAGGAAGTTGTTATATAGGTTTATTTAACAAAGAGAAAATCAAGAAAATACTTGAAATTCCAGAAAATTATATTATCCCTTATTGCTTAATTATCGGTTATTCTGATGAAGAACCTGCTGGGCCTGGAAGGAAAAGTGTGAATGAGATTGAGATGAAATAAGACAAGTGTCTTAATATCTTTCAGACAGGTGTCTTAATTATGGAAAGATTTATAAAGACAGGTGTCTTAATGATGTTGAGGCAGGCGACTTAATTTATTTTGAATAACATGAAAGAAGAAAGACATATTGAAACATTGAAGGAAGTTTTAGATGAAATAGAAACCGCTTTAAAGGATGTTAGAGGGCTTGTTTCTCATCAGAGAAGACTTGCATTTTCTCTATCATTAGGAGTTGTAAATTTAATTGAACTATATTTTCATAAACTTAGTATTATAAAAGAAGGTGCAAAAATAAATCATAAATGGTTGAAAAGAAAGAAAGAAACTCTTCTTGAACATTTACAACAACAAATTACTTCACCTATAGATTCAGTTGAAAATATTAATAAGATAATTGATATTGCTATTAAGATTGAAGAGAAGAGAGATGATTTAGCTTATGGAGTTCCTTCCAGCGAGAAAATAATACAGGAAAAAATAAACTTATTTTTTGAATTAAAGGGGGTTGTTGGATGGAAAATCTGAAATCCTATGCAAGTTATTTTTCAGCTTATTTAGTAAATAACCTAGTGAATGAAAAGGAAATAAAAAAAATAATCTTATTTGGAAGTGTTTCAAGGGGGAATGATGAAAAAGATTGTGATGTTGATATTTTCTTAGAATTAAATAAAAATCCAAAAAAAATTGAAGATGAATTAAGGCAAATTTAAGAAA
>JBBSYU010000113.1:0-3206 GCA_038045105.1 Nanobdellota archaeon
CTATTATAAGATAAAATTACTATTTAAATGTTTCTAATTGCCGTGCGATAATAGAAACATCTGAAGAATTGTGTTTGAGGATTGAGTTGTATTAAAAATTATCTCCTTCTCTATGGTAATCTTTAAAAAGGATATATTGCTTGAATTTATATGGTAAATTGGATTAAAGAAGGATTTAGAAAAGGATTAGAATCTCTTTTGATAGCTGGGACTTTAGCTTTTGGAAGTGGAAAAGCTGATGCTGGGATAATGTTTATTACAAATGCAACCGATACTTCCAGTATAGGTATCTCAACTTTAACTTTTCAAAATATTGCTGGAGCAAGTGAAGGTTATGATTCTCTTAATGATGTTCCTTTTATGCCACCTATTCAAACAAATGCTTTGGAAATTTATACTATGGTTGATGGGAATAAATTAATGTTAGATTCTCGTCCTGTCAATACCTTGGGTTGGGATTTTTATTTGGGTGTTAAAGGGAGTGTTAGTGGTATTGATAATTATTTTAGATATAAAGTAGCAGACACAACTGACTTATCAGGAAAGACTTTATCTCTTTATGATATTAATAATCCTGTCTGGGGAAGACATGATTTAGTTACAGATGGAATGTGGCATAATATTACTTATTCAGCTAATCTTTCAGGAAGCAATACTGAATACGCTCACATGGGATTGGATGTAGGGCCTGAAACTCCTGAACCAGGCACAATTGCAATGCTGGTTACTGGCGCGGCTTTTGCCGGAGGCATTGGGCTTTATAGACATCTTAGAAGCAGAAGAAGAAAGGAAGATGGGAAAACTGTGGATGAATATGAAGACGTGCTCAGCAATTCTGCTTAAACTACTGATTAAACAATTTGATTCTTATTATTTATTTGCTATTTCTATAAATTAAATCTTTCATAGAAAGACTTAATATCTGTAAGATATTATGCTTCTCAGGTATTAAATTTGACCGTTCTGAAGGTCAAAAAGTATGCAAATATGACCTTTCTAATAGTTTTTTAATAAAACAGAAAGGTTTAAATATTGTTTTATATTAAAACAATTATGGAAAATATAGAAAATGTCTTTGAGGAATGGAATACATATGCAGAAAGCAAGAAACTTATAGAAAGAAATATAAATATTGAAAGTATTAAATCAAATTCTAGGCTTAAAATAATATCAATTTCAGGTGTAAGAAGATCTGGAAAAACGAGCATTCTACTTATTTTGCACAATCTATTAAAAAAACAAAATGAAAAAGTTGCTTATGTTAATCTTGAAGATAGCAGGATAAAAAATGATAAAGAAGTTCTTGATAAAATTATTAAATGGTTTGGGGATAGGGGTTATCTTTTATTAGATGAAATTACTAGTGTTAATGACTGGGAGAGTTGGCTCTCAAGAAATCATGAGATGTTAAAAGGAAAATTAAAACTCATAGTTAGTTCATCAAGAAGCAATCTTATTTTTCCTATAAAATCACTTAGAGGAAGAATATTATCAAATGAATTATATCCTTTATCTTTTAAGGAATTTTTAGATTTCAAGAAGTTTAAAATAGAAAAAACTACTGCCGGAATAGGAAAAATAGAAAAGCTATTGTCAGAATATTTAATCTATGGAGGTTTTCCTGAAACAGTTTTAATTGAAGATAATTCTGAAAAAATCAGATTAATAGATTCTTATTTTAAGGATATAATAAGTTTAGATGTTGCAGAAATTGCAAAAGAAAATATTTCAACAGTCGAGTTATTTGGTAAATATGTAATTGAATCTTCTTATTTCTCTGCATCAAAATGCCTGAATTTTTTTAAAAGTGCTGGATATAAGATAGCCAAACAAACTTTGCTTAATATTGAAAAAAGTTCTGAAGAAGGTTATCTTTTCTTTTTTATTCCAATTAATTCTAATACAATAAAAGACAGATCTCAATATCCACGAAAGGCATATTTAGGGGATACTGGATTTATGTATGCTATTTCTGGAAAAAAAGACATAGGAAAATTATTTGAAAATGCAGTATTCTTGGAATTAAAAAGAAGATTGCCTAAAAATGTAAAAATAAATTATTGGAGAAATAAACAAGGTTCAGAGGTTGATTTTGTAATCAAAGAAGGTCTTAAAACTAAGGAAATTATACAAGTTTGTTATGATATAACTGGTGAAAAAACGAAATCAAGAGAAATTAAGGGAATTGTTGCTTGTTCAAAAGAACTTAAATCTGGAAGAGGATTAATTATAACCAAGGAGTTAGAAGAAGAAAAAACTTTTGAAGGAATAAAAATTAAATATATTCCATTGTGGAAATGGCTTTTGGAGGATAAAAAATTTTAAAATAAGAAAGGAAAAGATGAATAAAAAACTTCTTACTACCCCTATTTCTTCAATTATTTGCATTAATTAAGAATAGAAAGATTTTGGTTAGACTTTTGTCTTCCAAAATTAAGATAAACTTTGATATACCCTCCCCTATAATAATCTTTAAAAAGGATATTCTGCTTGATTTTATATGAAAATTAGAACCCCTGGAGGATTAGCTGGATTAGTTGGAGGTTTAGCTGTTGCTTTAGGAATGGGTGGAAAAGCGAAGGGAGATACTCTAAAAATAAATAATCAATCAAGTTCTGCTACAGAGGGTATCTCTAGAATACAACATAGAGATGGCGCATTAGAGGGTTACGATTCTTATGATTTAGATAAAGAATTTGAACTTAATAATCTACATTCGAATGCATTAGAAATTTATTCTGATATTTCCGGATATAGATTAGGAAGAGATGCCAGACCTTTTGATAGCTTAACTCCTTTTAATTTAAAATTAGTTTATAATGGAACAATTTCTTCTGGAAATGAATTAGAAAACCATTTCCTCTTTGAATATGGAACTGAAGGAGTAAATTCTTTTGGAACACTACCTTTAACTCTTCAAACTCCTCTTGGTAGTAGATATGATGTAAGATCTATTATTGACGGAACCCTTGGAGGAACTCTTAATCCCAGTCCCGGAATATTTGATCTTCCAGACTTAGCTGCTGGAAGTTATACAACTGGTGTTCCTTATGCTTTTTATCAGGTTGATTTTAATGCTGCAACCCCAGAGCCCTCAACATGGGCAATGCTAGGCACAGGTGCATTATTTGCCGGAGGCATTAGTGTTTACAGATATCTTGGAAGAGGAAGAAGAAAAGAAGATGGAAAAGGAAAAACTGTGGATG